>DATGXP010000196.1:0-8266 GCA_035298845.1 Chitinophagales bacterium | reverse complement strand
CCAGCCTGTTACTTTTGAGAATGTAGCCACTGCTGCAGGCGAAACACGTTATTTCTGGAATATACAATCGCACACCCATAGCAGGGGTAAGGACTTTGATATGTATTTGCGCAACAGCGATGGCAGCAAGGGGGCACAGATATATGAGGGTTTTTACAACGAGGACTATACTTTTAACCAGGGCTACTACGATTTTACCCATCCTGCGGTAAAAACGTTTAATCCAATGCTGGAAGTAGATATGACCAATGGTTTGATATTTGAAGCTACCTACCTAAATAATACCGGTGCTACGATTCCATTTGGATTAACTACTGATGGCGAAATGTTTGTTACTTATTTCTCGTATACCAACGCGCTGCCTACTGCTGTTAATGATTTGAAGAAAGATAACAGCGCATTGCAGGTTTTCCCTAATCCTGCTAAAAACAGTTTTGATATAAACTACACACTGACAGCCAACGGAATGGTTAATGTTGACCTTTACAACCCAGCTGGTATTAAGGTTAAAACCATTTTTAATGGCAACCAGGATGAAGGCAAACAAACGTTACACGTAGATGCTATAAATGAAAAACTTTCATCGGGTTTATACTTCCTGCATTTGGAAACTAACGGAAGTGCCCTGGTTAAAAAAGTGGTGTTGATGAATTAAGCGCCATACCGTTAACCATGTTAAAGACATCCGAAGTTTATAAAAGCTTCGGATGTTTTTATTTTTGCAGGATATGGCTTGCCCTCCACCTAAAAATGAGTTTTTCTATTTTGAGAACGGGCTAATGGTGTTTACCGAGAAGTACCACTTAAATAGAGGCTTTTGCTGCAAAAGCGGATGCAGGCATTGCCCGTATGGGTTTAAGAAGCAAAGGGAAGAAGATAGCCAGGAAAAGAATCCGGATTTTAAGGAGAAGTAAATTTACAGATTTACCAATTCAGGATAACCGCTAAGCCCTTGTAAGCCGCCGGTATGTATCGCCACAATACGCGAACCGGGATTGAAATTATCTTTCGCTATTAAATCGAACAGGCCGTAAAACATTTTACCGGTATAAACCGGCTCCAGCCGTATATTATGTTGTGCTTTAAACTGTTTGATAAACTCGATCAGATCAGGTTTGGTTTTAGCATAGCCGCCGAAATGGTAACCAAAGTTGATAGAATAGTTTGAAAAGGTTTGACCGGTAAACTCAGAAACCAATCCATTTACGGTAGTGGTGAGTGTATCTTCGCCCTTCAAAGAGCTAAATCCAATCACTTGCTTTTGGCCTTGCAGGCCAACCACCAAACCAGCTATTGTACCACCGGTGCCACAGGCTGTGGTTATGTAATCGTATTCTATATCCAGTTCTTCAATAATTTCGGCTACACCTTCTAAAGCATGCATGTCGGTGCCGCCCTCGGGTATGTGGTAGAAATCGCCAATCTGCACGTGAAGGCTTTCAATGCTATCAGGGTCATCTTTATGGCGGTACATCTCACGGTCCATATAATACAGCTCCATACCCTGTGCGGCGGCAAATTGAAGAGTAGCGCTTTTAATGGCAGGCTCCTCTCCTCTTATTATACCTATAGACCTGAAATGAAACAACCTGGCAGCAGCTGCGGTAGCGTAGATATGATTGGAATATGGTCCGCCGAAAGTAAGTAGTGTGTTATGCTTATTCTGCCGGGCGTTATACAGGTTGTATTTTAATTTACGCCACTTATTGCCCTGCACCTGTGGGTGTATCAAATCATCCCGCTTCACATAAAGGGTTATTCCTTTTTCATCTAAAAGAGGATGCTGCAATAACTGGAGCGGCGATTCTTTAATCGGGTTCTCCATCAGAAAGTCTTCAACTCCTTGTATACACGATTGATGGGCAGGCCCACCACGTTGAAATAGTCGCCATCGAAGCGGTTAATAGCGACTGCGCCAATCCACTCCTGGCAGGCATAAGATCCGGCTTTATCGTATGGTTTATAGTTATCTACGTAGTATTCAATCTCTGCACGGGTGAGGGCATTGAACAGCACTTTTGTGGTTCCGGAAAATGACACTTCTTTTTGCTTTGATACAATACACACCCCGGTTATTACTTCGTGCATTTGTCCGCTGAGGGCGGTAAGCATGTTAATAGCATCTTCACGGTCAACAGGTTTCTCAAAAATTTTACCGTTGAGTATAACTATAGTATCGGCGCCTATTACCACTTCGTTATCGTTTAAATCGGATAGAACAGCCTTAGCTTTTTCGGAGGCTAAGTGCTGTGGTATATCCTCGGTGCGCATACCAGCCGGATGTGTTTCGGGTATATTCTTAGACTTGACTTCGAAATCGAAGCCGGCCATGCGCATAAGCTCTTTGCGGCGGGGTGAGTTAGAGGCTAGGATAATTTTGTATGCAGGTTTAAACGACATGCTTATTGTTTATTGAACAGGTAAAAAGCAGGTATGGATAAAATACCCAGCAGCATGATAATTTTAAGTAACAAGCTAATTGTAGCGTATTGTTTTTTCTCTTTAGCCATGGCCAGCATAATACCTGCGGCAATCACAGGAATAACCACACCTACTGTTAAATAGATGAACTCTTTCATGGCGCCTGCAGCAATAAAACCACGCATAAAAAAAGCCAGCCCGGCAAGAAGCAGCGCGAAGACAATACCTACAGTGACTTTTGCAACAGGCACACCAAACTGAACCGGCAGGGTAAGTATGTTATGTTCTTCATCTCCCTCCCGGTCTTCTATATCCTTAACTATTTCGCGGGCCAGGTTGGTTAAAAATGCGAAGCCACCGTAAAACTTAACCTGCCATAGCAAAAGGTCGAGTACATAGCCGGCGTTTTCAAAATGAAGGGTATTTAAAAAGCGTAGTTCGAACAACATAAGCAGCACAAACACAAAACCGGTTAACGCTGATACCAGCACATTACCGGCCAATGCTACTTTTTTTAGGAATGCTGAATACACATACAGCATTATGGTACAGATGACATAGATATAGCCAATCTTAAAGCTATCGGCCCGGTAGCCCAGGTAAAAGCCGATACCGATACCGGCAAAAGCGAGCGCGGCGTGCAGATACATGGCAGTATCGAGCGAGAACATGCCCTGTGCCAGCGGACGCTCCGGTTTAAATTCTTTATCCAGTTCGAAGTCGAAGTAGTCGTTAATAATGTTACCGGCGGCAGCTATAAGTATTACGGAAAGTACAAACAGCACAAACTCGAAATTGGTAAAGGGCACCAGGTTGGTAAACAGCCTGAACTGATGCGCAGGCACCAGTATGAGGTAATAGAAAAGCGATATGCTTAGGGCTATTATAAAAAGGTTACCAGCTCTTACAAGCCGGGCAAGGGCAATTACTTTTTCCATGTAGGGTTTTAACTATAACGCGAAGCTAAGTTATTTATGATTTTGACCTACGGAAGCCATGATGCTTTGTGTGAGTATCTCATAAATTTTTTGCAGCCGTGTATCGTCTGCCAGTAGCATCATGTGCTTCTCTATGGTCTGCACATCGCCGCGAGATGCGGGGCCGGTTTGCAATTCCTCCGGTGACCGGTATTGCAGGTTTTCTATTGAGCTAAAAATAAGGGGCTTTAGGATATCGAAAGGCAAGCCGTGGCCAAGCAGTATAGACTCGGATATGCTATACATGTGGTTGGTGAAGTTGTTGGCAAATACTGCCGCTACGTGAATCCACTGGCGCTGTTCAGCATCTACACGGTGCACGTTTTCCGATATGGTTTTAGCCAGTTCTTCCAGTTTACGAACAACCTTTGCATCGCTCCCTTCTATTAATACAGGGACATTCTTAAAGTCAACCTTGCTATTTTTCTTCATAGTCTGCAATGGGTAAAACACACCAAAGGCAGAAGATGAGGACTCTAATAGTTCTTTAGCTTTGGTTCCCGATGTATGGGCTACAATTTTACCCTCCAGTTTTAGCGAGGCGGCTACTTCGGCAATTACATCATCTTTAACTGCCAGCAGGTAAACATCGGCTTCCATCAATTCGTTAGCTTCGGAAGTAAACGAAGCGGCCACGGTGCGCGCCAGTTCGGCACCGGCATCGTTACTGCGATTATATATCTGCACTATCTCGTGCCCGGCTTTTTTTAGCGCCAACGCCAAATTGGTAGCTACATTACCTGCACCTATTATGGAAATCTTCATGGCACTAAAATACAGATTAGAAGTTAACTATTATCTTGGCGTTGATCCGGCGCGAGGATAGATAGTTAGGTACGGCGTATTGGGTGTTGCTGATGTCGCGCACCCACAGGTAAGATACGGTATTGGTAATACCGAAGATGTTAAACACTTCGAGCGAGAGCCACACACCTTTAAGACCCTGGTTAAACCTGTTTTTTTGCTTGGCCCACATAGGGTTCCAAAGCTGGCCGCTAAAACCGATATCTACGCGGCGGTAAGGAGGCAGTTTCTGCACATCCTTGTATTTATCGCGGCCGGGAGGGCCGAATGGAAGACCTACACCAAATACCATACTTAAGTGCACCTTAATGAACTTGAACTTAGGTATGTAATCCTGAAAGAACATGGCGAAGTTTACCAACTGGTTAGTAGGGCGGGGAATGTATCCGGGTACAACCACCGCACTATCTACTATTCTTTCTGCATTTGCACCAATGTTAGACCATGCCCTGCCACTGCTATCAAAATAGGCGGTGTATCTATCGTTTTTAAGATCTTCCTGAGTTTGCATTATGCTCATACTGATCCAGCTTTCAGCCCCTTCGGCCAACTCACCGTTAAGACGCAAATCGAGACCGGCGGCATAGCCTTTTGATAAATTATCGCCCATGTAACGGATAAGAATGTTATCGTATTTATAAGGAACTAAATCCCACAGGTATTTGTAGTAAACCTCCGATATGAAACTAAAATTGCGTTTCCAGGCCTTGAAAGCATAGTTGATACCTATTATAGCATGCAAAGACTTTTGTGAGCGGAGGTTGGTGTTTACATTACCATCCAGATCGCGCATTTCACGATAGAAAGGCGGCTGGTAATATGTTCCCACAGCGGCGGTTAGCAGGATATCTTTCTTGCCTTTGGGTTTGTAGGTTAATTGCGCACGTGGGGTGATAATGAACTCCTTGTTTACATCCCAATAAGAGAAGCGCACACCGTAGTTAAATGTAACCCGGCTGGTAGTAGAGTCCCCGAAGCGCCATGAATTTTGAACGAAGCCCGATATACGATTCGATTTCAGATCGAACTGCGTTCTTAAAGGTGCTCCATCCATACCTATGCCATCTTTTACCGACAGGAAGTAAACGTTGGTATCGCGGTAAACCGGGTTATTAAAATCGGTGGTAAAGTTATAAGGCAGTGAATGACCGGCGCTATCCAATCGTTTCCACTGGCTGATTTTATCTTCTATAACCTCGCGTTTGTAATCGAGGCCCCAGCTAAGTTCAGAGCGGGCATTGCCCAGCTCTTTAAACCAGTTGCCACGCGTGCCCCCATAATATACATCGGTGTTCAAAGTGTTGCGTCCCCAATCGTGCAGGCCACCAACACCCAAATTGTATAGCACCTCGCCGAAGTTATCTTTACCCAAATCGCTCTCTACCTGGCTTAGGAAATATTCCCCTAAAATGTCGTAGGCTTCTTTCTCCCGATTTAGGTAGTGAGACCCCAACAGTTTAAAACGAAGGTTCTCGTTAGGCGAATAACTAAGCGAAAGGCCATTCATTAAAGTCTGGTACTTATCCGACTCCTGTCCATCGAAGTAAATGGTCAGTTTCTTTACATCGGTCAATAAACCAAAGGTGGTTTCACGGTTAACAGGTTTAAATACAAACTGGTTGCGGGCATAATTGCTGATAAGCTCTAAACCCCACTTGTTGTTTTTGGATGTGTAGGTAGCAAACAACTGCACATCTACAAAGCTTGGGCTGTACTCCCCTTTGGTCTCCAGCGATTTTAGGATATATTGACTAAGGCGCTGGCGAACACCCAGCAAGAAAGTAAACCGTTGCGATTTATCGGCTCCTTCTAAATGAGCTCCAAAACCCAACAAACTGGCATAAGCGCTGCCCCCAAAGTATTTAGGACGTTTATAAGTAACATCTAACACTGAGCTCATTTTATCGCCATAGCGAGCCTGAAAACCACCCGATGTAAACTTGGCATTGCCTACGAGGCTACCGTTAATAAAGGTCAAACCCTCTTGCTGACCACTACGAATGAGGTAAGGGCGGTAAACCTCAAAGTCGTTTACATATACCAGGTTCTCATCGAAGTTACCACCACGCACTGAGTACGCTGAGCTTAGCTCATTGGTTTTAGATACACCAATACCCTGAAACTGTAGTTGGTCCTCAAAACTACCGCCAACACTCACCAATAACTTTTGGTCTTTAACTTCTACTGTACCTACATTATCATCCTTGCGGTCGGCGGTTACGGTTATACCTTTCTTAGTTCGTATTTTCTCAGTGACTACCTGTGTTATATTTAAAGTTGCACCGGGAGCTACTTCAATCTTTCTTCTAACCGGTTCTATGCCTACGGAAGAAAAGACAAGTGTAAGCTTTTGATTGGCGGGCACTGTTAGCTGGAATGCCCCGTTAGCATCTGTATTGGTTTGAATGCGCTGGTCTTCTTCGACTACCACAGCAATGAAGTCGAATTTCTTACCTATGGAGTCGGCTACAATGCCTTTGACGATTCCGGTATTTTGCCCGAAAGCTATAGCTGCAATACAAAAGAAAGAGGCAAGGAATATTAACTTTTTAAACATTGAACAGCTAAACGGTAATTGAATAAGATTATTGCTTTTGTGACAGGCCGCTTTTAGTTGCCGGCATTCATTAATTGCTCAATGGTTTTTGATGGGTCCGGCGAGCCAAACACTGCGTTGCCAGCTACCAATACATCGGCACCGGCATCTATCAGTTCCTTTGCATTGCCAAGGCCTACTCCCCCATCTACTTCAATTTTAGCCGTAGAACCGCTAGCGGTAATTAGAGCCTTCGCCTCTTTTACTTTGCGGGTAGCGGTAGGTATAAACTTCTGCCCGCCAAAGCCGGGGTTTACACTCATGATAAGCACCAGGTCTATCAGATGTATTACTTCGCTAAGCACATGTACCGGTGTAGATGGATTAAGCGATACACCTACCTGCGCGCCGGTCTTCTTTATCTGGTGGATGATAGAGTCGAGGTGGTCAACTGTTTCGTAGTGCACGGTTATCATGTCGGCACCGGCATCGCGAAACTGCTGCACATACTTCTCGGGCTGCACTATCATTAAGTGTACATCGCAGAACTTTTGGGTGTGCTTGCGTATGGCCTGCAACACCGGAAAGCCAAAGGAGATATTAGGCACAAACACGCCATCCATTACATCAATATGTATCCATTCTGCCTGGCTGCGGTTCAGCATTTCTACATCGCGCTGCAGGTTTCCAAAATCGGCGCTAAGCACCGAGGGGGCCACTATTACTTTACTCATGCGCGCTAATATAATATCCGCCGCCGAATAGTGGAGTTTTGGTTGTAACCAGCGCGTATTAATTGTCGTATATAACAAACATGCCTTTTGCCGCATTAAAACCCATCTTTTTATCATTAGCAGCCTGTTTACTTACAGCCCCGGCTTTGTATGCCCAAAACAAACTGCCTTATGATTCGGTGATGGGTAAAATAGCTTACAACTTTACGGTAGAAGTTGATAAGCCCTACAAGAAAGAGACGATGTACCGACTAATACAACAATGGCTGAACCAGCCGGAAGTGTTCAACAAATCGAATGTGCCCGTTGCTGCTGCGCCAACTGCTGAGAAGGCAAAAAGCACCAACAGGGAGGCGGTAGAGCGTGAGTTTGCCAACTTAACGCCGCTACAATCGCTGGACCCTGAGAGTGACCGGCAGAGTGGTAAAGGTATAATTAAGTACGCCGGCAATTCCAATGGATGTATACGCCTGATGTATATACAGTATGCCGTGATTGTAATTATAGAGGATAACAAACTAACCTGCGAAGTAGGCTACTTTAAGTATAACCACTTTAACCCCAGAAGCTATCAATCGATGCCGGTGTTTAACTGGAGCGGACTTATGCCCTGTGACAATGTGAACACGTTGGAGTACCTGATAGGCTGCGAGGCCTGCCATTTCGCCGCCCTTGTTGCCCGGCGCCCAGCTTGAATAGACATCAGCGGTATCGATGGCGTTGAAGCCATGATCGACGAAGGCATCGAGCACGGCAAAGCTCTGCTTCTCGTCAATGGTCCAGCCGAACACATT
>DATGXP010000195.1:0-3418 GCA_035298845.1 Chitinophagales bacterium | reverse complement strand
AAGTTTACACCGAATTGGAACTTGACCAGCCAATAGCCTCGCAGCACCTGGCTATATTAAAAAACGCAGGGCTGGTAGAGCATCACCGCGAGGGTAAGAGTGTTCAATATTCGGCTAACTATACAGGTATAGAGAAGATTGTGGCGGTGGTGCAGCAACTGATGCCGAAGGAGTAAAGCCTCCCTAAATCCCTCCAAAGAGGGACTTTAACAGCCGAATACCGTTGGTTGAAACCAACGGCAATTAGATAAGCGGAATGCTACTCTGTTTTATTTGCGGACTAAAGTCCGCGAATGCAATAATACATAGCCACGAATGCGCGAATGAATGCCTGCCTGATGTAGATTGAAGCAACGGCGTTTTCATAAGGGGCAGTAAGAGCAGCCGAAACCGGAAATTAGATTTCTTCTTCCTCTTCTTCTGTCACTTTACTTCTTGTCCATTTACCACCTATATATTCGCGCTCAGCCTGTTCGCCATATTCAAGATCAAACACTTCATTCAACGTCTTATCTCTGATTACTAATTGCTCAAGGGCGATTATACAGGCATCCTCTATTAATGCCTGATCACCGGTCAAAAATTGCCAGTCGCCATCGCTATCGTGGATTACACGAAGAATAGGGTTGTTTTCATCCATCCATTGACGGGTAGAAAATGTTGTAAGGTTTTTAGGTTCGCGGAATTTGAATTCAAAATTTCTATCGAGTAAGGGTTGCTTATAGATGAACTCCTCTTCAAATCCATCTTCCCATGGAAACTTGTTGTTCCGGTCAGTCCATATAAGTTGCAGGGCCGGAAAATCTTCATTTCCATAATAGCGTATGGCCACACCAAAATAATCGCCAATACTTAAGGGATGAACATTGAGAAACTGTGCATCATTATTCTTGAAAATATCGGCGAAGGTACTTCCCGCTTGAGGTAATTGGCCTTTCTTTATCAGTTCAGCAACATCGTTAATAATAATATGGCCTAGTTTAGATGATAATCCAAAGCAGATAATTTCGGGGCACTGGTAAGTTTGCCACAGGCCAATACTATAGGCAAACGAAGGTAAGTAAGGCGTAGCCTCTACCATTATTACCTGCAGTCCAAATTTGGCAATGTTCTCTTTGGTATTTTCAAGCAGTTGCTCTGGCGAATCGCAGTTATGGTCTTTATTATCTCCCATAATTGGGTGCTTACCCCTGCAAATCCTTAATAGCGGCTACGTAGTCGAAGCGCTCGAGCAGGCCGGTGTCGAATTTGCCGGTGCGGAACTCTTCGTTATCCATTAGCACTATGTGGAAGGGGATGGTGGTTTTTACGCCCTCTATTATAAACTCTTCTAAGGCGCGTTTCATTTTCACAATGCACTCTTCGCGGCTTTTGGCACGGCAAATTACCTTGGCTAATAAGCTATCGTAATAAGGCGGCACGGTGTAGCCGGCGTATACATGTGTATCTACCCGCACGCCGTAGCCTTTGGGTGTATGCAGTGCGGTTATCTTACCAGGGCTTGGTGCAAAGTTGTTCAGCGGGTCTTCAGCGTTTATACGGCACTCAATGGCATGCATCTTTTCGGGAAAGTACAGCTTGCCCGAAATGGGTGTACCCGCCGCTATCAGTATCTGCTCTTTTATCAGGTCAAAGTCCATTACCTCTTCGGTAACGGGGTGCTCTACCTGTATACGGGTGTTCATCTCCATAAAGTAGAATTTCTTGTACTTATCTACCAGGAACTCTACCGTGCCCACCCCCTCGTAGTTAATGGCCTGCACGGCCTTTACAGCGGCATCGCCCATGCGCTGGCGCAACTCTGCATCTACAAATGGTGATGGGGCCTCCTCTACCAGTTTTTGGTGGCGGCGCTGTACCGAGCAATCGCGTTCGCTAAGGTGCGTGGCAGCACCGTATTGGTCGCCGGCTACCTGTATTTCTATATGGTGAGGTTCCTCAATAAACTTCTCTAAGTAAACGGCATCGTTACCAAAGCTGGCACCGGCTTCGCTGCGCGCCATGGTGTAGGCATGCTCTAAACCTGCATCATCGCGCACTATACGCATACCCTTGCCACCACCACCGGCGGTTGCTTTTAGTATTACGGGGTAGCCTATTTCGTTGGCTATCTTCTTGGCTTCTTCGGCGGTATCTATCAGGCCTTCGCTGCCGGGTATGCAGGGCACACCGGCTTTAATCATGGTTTCTTTGGCGGTAATTTTATCGCCCATGCTGCGCATTTGCGCAGGGGTGGGGCCTATAAACTTAATAGAGTATTTACCACACAGTTCGGCAAACTCGGCGTTCTCGGCCAAAAAGCCGTAGCCCGGGTGTATAGCATCGGCGTTGGTTAACTCGGCCACGGCCATTATAGCCTGCATGTTCAGGTAGCTATCTTTGCTGCGCGGGGCGCCTATGCAAATGGCCTCATCGGCAAAGCGCACGTGCAGGCTGTCGCGGTCGGCAGTGCTGTATACAGCCACCGTTTTAATACCCATCTCTTTGCACGTTCTTATAATGCGCAGGGCTATCTCGCCACGGTTTGCAATTAGTATCTTCTTAAACATTGTTTAAAGTATTTAGTATGTAGTATCAAGTAGCAAGACAAAACCGGTGCGGTCTTTATACTTTATACTTAATACCTGCTACCTGCTGTTAAGCTTTTTCTATTAAGAAAAGTGGTTGGTCGTATTCTACCGGGCTGTTGTCTTCGGCCAGTATCTTTACAATTTTGCCGCCGGTGCCGTCAAACTCTATTTCGTTAAACAGCTTCATGGCCTCTATTATGCAAAGGGTGTCGCCGCTGTTTACAGCATCGCCTACCTTTACAAAAGGGTCTTTATCTATACCCGGCTTGCGGTAGAAAGTACCTACCATAGGTGCACGGAAGGTAATCAGGTTATCATTCTTAGCCTCGGCCTTAGGGGCTTCGGTTTGCGCGGTTTGCGTTTCGGCCTTAGGGGTTACTGCAGGGGCGCTTACCTGTTGCATAACAGGCTGTGCCACTACGGTTTCAAAGCCCTTATTTTTGATAGTGATAGCAAAGTCGCCTTCCTTTACGCGCAGCTCGCCTATATCGCTTCGCTTCACCAGTTTAATCAGCTCTTGAATTTTCTTCAGATCCATAGTTCGGGGTTTGATGCTATAAAAAATCCCGAGGGTTAATTCGGGATGTCGAAAGTAAAAAGTTTTTGTTTAAAGACAACGGACCAGAGAATTAGCCATTGGGCTGTTTCTGTGGTCCGTTACCTGTTATCTGCGGCTTATTATCCCTTATGAGCCTTTACGCGCTCTACGTAAGTCCGGTCGCGGGTGTTTACCTTTATCTTTTCGCCCTGGTTTACAAATAGCGGCACGTTTACGGTAGCGCCTGTTTCCAGGGTAGCTGGTTTCTGTGCGTTGGTAGCGGTGTTGCCGGCTACAGCTGGCTCGCTAT
>DATGXP010000194.1:0-3092 GCA_035298845.1 Chitinophagales bacterium | reverse complement strand
GTGCCAGAAACCCGACTGCAAAGCTTCGTTTAAAAACAATTGCCGCACCATTTCCAGCGCATCAATAGTTTCCTGAGCAGTTTGTGTCGGGAACCCATACATAAGGTATGCATGCACCATAATACCTGCTTGCGTAAACGCATCGGATACCCGTGCTACCTGGGCTACCGTTACGCCTTTCTTCATCATAGCGAGTAGCCGGTCGCTGGCTACTTCAAGACCTCCGGCTACAGCAATACACCCTGAGGCTTTAAGCAGGCGGGTTAAGTCGTAGGTATAGCTTTTTTCAAAGCGAATATTTGTCCACCAGGTTACGGTAATTTTTCGGCGGATAATCTCAAGTGCCACATCGCGCAGCAAAGCCGGCGGGGCGGCTTCATCTACAAAGTGAAAACCATTTTGGTTGGTTTGCTCAATTATCTCTTCTATGCGATCGCAAATAATTGATGCAGTAAGCGGTTCGTAGTTTTTGATATAATCCAGCGATATATCGCAGAAAGAACATTTGCCCCAGTAGCAGCCATGTGCCAGCGTAAGTTTATTCCATCGTCCATCGCTCCAAAGCCGGTGCATGGGGTTTGCTACTTCAATTACAGATAAGTAATCATCTAATATAAAGTCGCTGTAATCGGGCGTGCCGGTTTCTCGCTGCGCTACATCTTTTTCTTTGGCACCATTGCAGTAAACCACTTTACCCTCAATGCAGGCATATATCCGCTTCAGCTGAGAGGCATCCCTTTTTCCATCGAGGTGCTCCAGCAAAAAACGAATAGGCGCTTCTCCATCATCCAAGCTCACAAAATCTATATAATTAAAAACACGCGCATCGCTCAGGCTGCGCAGTTCGGTATTGGCATAGCCACCACCCAATACAATTTTTATGTGCGGGTGGTTCGTCTTAATAAACTGCCCGCATTTTAAAGCGCCGAACAAATTGCCGGGAAAGGGAACCGATAAGCAAACCACAGTGGGTTGCCATTTTTCTATTCTCTGTTGTAACAACTCACCTAAAAATCCGGTGATGATGGAATTTTCGGTAAGCAGGGATTGTTCTATTTCATCAAAATGAGTTGCCGTTCTTCCTAACCTTTCGGCATAACGACTAAACCCAAAGTGAGGGTCAATGGCTTCTGTTATCAGGTCGCCTAAATCTTCTAAGTATAACGTAGCAAGGTGGCGCGCGCGGTCTTGTATACCCATGGTACCAAAGGCCCATTCTAAGTCCTCTAACTGTGCAAAGCGTGATGCCTCGGGCAGATAAGTTCTATCGCAAATAGAATGCGCCAGGGTGGGGTTTTTATTTTGCAGAAACCGAATAACGGGATCGATAGTGTGTAGATATTCGCGCTGCAAAGCATACACCCGATAACTGTTTTCGGAAAGCTCGAGGTCAAGCGTTTCCATATATGAGAACATCTTGCTTAACCCTTCCGATGAAAACAATTTGAGTATAATTTCTATCCCTAAATCGGCCTGGTGGGCTTCAATGTTCAGCGTATTCAAAAAGCCTTTGAGATAAGCCGTAGCCGGATAAGGAGTATTGAGCTGTGTAAAAGGAGGAGTAAGAAGGAGAATACTTTGTTTAGATGTCACAAAATTATTCTGCTTTCATTTTTACCAATACAGTTCCTGCCTCTACAAAGTTTTTCTCCGCCACAAAAACTTCTTCTACCTCGCCATCACTATGTGCTTCGATAGTAGTTTCCATTTTCATGCTGCTCATAACCAGAAGGCCTTTACCGGATACTACTTTATCGCCGGCTTTAACCAGTACTTTTACAATTTCACCAGGCATAGGGGCTGTGTAGCCGCCCTTAGCCAATGCAGCACCGGGCTCGGTAAAGCGTGGCACTTCTTTCAACCTGAATGAACCTGCAGATGGATGCTGTACAAAAACACCATCTTTTGATGTAGCTATCAAATATGATTGACGGTGATTGCCCAGCACAAAGCTTATATAATTATCATCGGCGCCGGTAAACTCAACCGGGTAACTGGTTCCGTGTATAGTAACTTCAAACTGCATATTTTGCAGATAGCGGTAATCAACCCTGATTTTTTCCCCTGCATATTCTAACTCATAAAACTGTGGCTGATAAAAGATACCACGCCATCCGTTTAAAGTATGAGATACTTTTTCGCCAAGAGCGCGCCGGTTGTTCCAGTCGTATAAAAATGCGGCTACAGCTACTTCGTTTATTGCTTTTTCATCAGCGCTGTTTTTATAGTCCGAAAAATCACGTTCAATTAACTTAGTGTCAAAACTACCGTCAATAAAGGCGGGATGGCTTAATAAATTTTTTAAAAAGTCTTTATTGGTAGTAATACCCAGTACCGCATAGTTATCAAGGGCGTGCAACATTTGTTGTATACTACCCTCACGGGTTTCTGCCACCGAAATAACCTTAGCAATCATAGAGTCGTAGTGCACCGGTATTTCGCTACCGGTTTCTACCCCGCTATCATAACGTATACCGGTCATTTCGGGTTCTTCGTAATACAATATAGTGCCGGTAGAGGGGAAGAAATTATTCTCAGCATCTTCGGCACATATACGACACTCAATTGCATGCACAAATGGCTTAAAGTCATCGGCTAACACTGGCTCCACTACTTTGCCTTCGGCAGCAAGAATCTGCATTTGTACCAAATCGGTTAAGGTTACTTCTTCCGTAACCGGGTGCTCTACCTGCAAGCGGGTATTAACTTCGAGAAAATAAAAAGCGGCATCGGAATTTTTAGTAGCCGGGGCAAACAAAAATTCTACAGTACCTGCATTGGTGTATTTAACTGCCCGGGCCAGCGCCACTGCGGCTTCGCCCATTTCTTTGCGCAAATCTTCGTTAATAGATGGTGAGGGGCTTTCTTCTATCACCTTTTGGTAGCGACGCTGCATAGAGCATTCTCTGTCCATTAAATGAAAATAGTTGCCGTGTGTATCTCCAAAAATCTGAAACTCTATATGCTTGGCCTTAGGGAAATACTTTTCTATAAGCAGGCTGCCATCGCCAAAACTTTTCTCGGCCTCACGCCTGGCTGCTTCTACTGCGCTTTCCAGTTCAGCAGCGCTGTTTACTATACGCATTCCCTTA
>DATGXP010000193.1:0-6433 GCA_035298845.1 Chitinophagales bacterium | reverse complement strand
ATTAATGCGTGATGAAAATGGAGCTGAGCGCTGCACAGCCTGTGGATTATGCGCATTGGCTTGCCCGGCCGAAGCTATCACCATGACTAGCGGAGAGCGCAATAAAGGTGAAGAGAAACTATACCGCGAAGAGAAGTATGCCACTACTTATGAGATAAACATGCTGCGTTGCATTTTCTGTGGATTGTGCGAAGAAGCTTGTCCGAAGGAAGCCATATTCCTGACTGAAGACCTTGTAGCTGCAGATTACCGCCGCGAAGGTTTCATTTTCGGGAAGGATAAGCTGGTAATGAAGAACGAAGACATTAAACATTAGACAACAGACGAAAACAATACGCCTTGACCATTACACTTGCCTGTTTTTACTTTCTTTCTGCCGTAGCCATTCTATTGGGCTTAATGACCGTGCTTACCAAAAATCCGGTACACTCGGTGCTGTATTTAATTGGCTGCTTTTTCAGTATAGCCGGCCATTACCTTTTGCTTAATGCTCAGTTTTTGGCTGTAGTACATATTATAGTATATGCGGGCGCTATTATGGTATTGTTCCTTTCAACGCTTATGCTCATGAACCTGAACGAGGAAACCGAGCAACATAAACCAGCCATTGCGAAGATTAGTGCTGTTATTGCCGCAGGCTTATTAGGCCTGGTGCTGGTAGCGGTGTTACACCGTGCAGAGGCCATGGCCATTCCGGGCACACAGGATGTTAGCATTGGTTCTATTAAAAACCTTGGACGGATACTTTTAGATGAATACCTGTTCCCGTTTGAGTTTGTATCTATATTGCTGTTAAGTGCTATGATCGGGGCTGTGCTTTTAACCAAGCGGGAGCCTGTAAATACAACCGTTAGTTAACTTTAATAATAATCAGAGTGCTGCTAAATATTTTCAATTCAGTTCCCATTCAACACTACATTTTTTTAAGTGCAGTGCTGTTCAGTATTGGTGTGCTGGGAGTGTTGTTCCGCCGCAATGCCATTATCATGTTTATGAGCATCGAGCTTATGCTGAATGCTGTTAACCTGTTGTTGGTTGCCTTTTCTACGTATCATAACGATGCCAGCGGGCAGGTGTTTGTGTTTTTTGTAATGGCAGTAGCAGCTGCAGAGGTGGCCGTTGGTTTGGCTATACTTGTTACCATTTTCCGCAACGTGCACTCGGTTGATATTGACGAATTGAAATCATTAAGACACTAGACTTTAGATAAAGACAATACAGTGACATACCTTCTTCTCATAATTCTTACTCCATTCATCGGCTTTTTGATCAATGCCCTGTTTGGTAAAAAGCTGCCTAAAACGGTTTCGGGCATTATTGGCTCGGGTGCTATTTTTGTTTCGTTCCTGCTGTCTTCCATTTACTTTTTAGGTTTCCTTAAGGGTACACAGGCACCGATTGATGTAGACGTTTACAAATGGATTGCCCTGCCTGACTTTACTATTACCTTTGGTTTATTGCTCGACCAGCTTTCGGTTACGTGGTTAATGGTGGTTACCGGTATTGGTTTCCTCATCCACGTATACTCGATGAGCTATATGCACGATGATGAGAAGTTCAACGTGTTCTTTGCCTACCTTAACCTGTTCATTTTCTTCATGCTATTACTGGTATTGGGTAATAACTACCTGGTAACCTTTATTGGTTGGGAAGGTGTGGGGCTTTGCTCTTACCTGCTTATCGGTTTCTGGTTTAAGAACCAAAGCTACAATGATGCAGCCAAGAAGGCTTTTGTAATGAACCGCATTGGTGACCTTGGCTTTTTGCTGGGTATGTTCCTGTTGCTGTATAACTTCAAGTCGCTGCACTTTGGAACTCTGCAAACGGCTATTGCTGCTGCACCGGTTCAGCATGGTTTAATGATTGCCATTACGTTATTGTTATTTGTAGGCGCTATGGGTAAATCGGCACAGTTGCCTTTATATACCTGGCTACCAGATGCCATGGCCGGACCAACCCCGGTATCTGCCCTGATTCACGCGGCAACCATGGTTACTGCCGGTATCTACATGATAGCCCGCTCTAACTTCCTTTATGCACTGGCACCTGAGACTTTACAATTTGTGGCCATAATCGGTGTTGCTACCGCACTTTTTGCCGCTACCATCGGCCTGATGCAAAACGACATTAAGAAGGTGCTGGCTTACTCTACCGTTTCTCAGTTAGGCCTTATGTTTATGGCGCTTGGTTTAGGTGCTTATAACTCGGCTGTTTTCCATGTGGTGACGCACGCTTTCTTCAAGGCTTGTTTGTTCCTTGGTAGCGGTTCAGTTATTCACGCGCTGCACGGCGAGCAGGATATCCGCAATATGGGTGGGCTTAGAAAGTACATGCCTATCACCTTCTGGACATTTCTTATCTCGTCGCTTGCTATATCGGGTATATTTCCTTTCTCGGGTTTCTTCTCTAAAGATGAAATACTGGCGGCAGCATTTGAGCATAACAAAGTGCTTTGGGTAATCGCCTCTATCGCTTCTTTAATGACAGCCTTCTATATGTTCCGTTTGGTGTTCTTAACCTTTACAGGTGAGTTCCGCGGAACGGCTGAGCAGAAGCATCACCTGCACGAATCGCCGGCGCTTATCACTTTCCCATTGGTAGTATTAGCCTTGCTGGCCGCTGTGGGTGGTGTAATGGGTATGCCAGAGGTATTTGGTGTTGACCATTATTTGAAGAATTTCCTTAGCCCGATATTCGCCGGTTCTACTCATATTGGCGAGCATGGTGCACATCACTTAGACCATGCTACCGAATGGGCTTTGATGGGTGGTGCTTTCCTGGGCGCTGTATTATCTATCGGCTATGCGTATATGAAATACGTAAGCGGCAAAGCATTGCCGGCTAAAGAAGGAGAGGAGAAGGGCCTTGGCAAAGTAGTATACAACAAATACTATGTAGATGAAATCTATAACCTGTTGGTGGTTAAACCAATCATGTTGTTCAGCCAGGTGTTTCACGACCTGATAGACCGCACACTTGTAGATGGCCTGGTAAACCGCAGTGGTAAAGTATCGCTAATGGTGGGTGCACAGGTGCGCAAGCTGCAAAGCGGCTATATTGGCTTCTACCTTTTGGCTATGGTGGTGTCTATCATTGCCATGTTCAGCTATGTGTTTTTGATGCGCTAAATCGCATTATCAGTTGGTTCATTTTTATACCGAGATTTGAATTTTGGCTACCCCCTGTGATAGCTATATGGTTCTATTTCAAGGCTTTGCATTTTACTTTGGCTACCCCACCCCCTACGTCTTCAGGTTTCTTAAAATAGGTGAAATCTGGTAATGACATTACTGAGAAAGGATGCGAGTACAAATCAATTACCGCTTTCTTTCATTCGGGCAATTGCGAGATTGATATTAATCGTGGTGGCTTTATATTCAAGAAATGATAGCCCTGCAAATATTGCCACCAGGATTAGCGTAGGTAATATCCCACTAAAGTCTATACCGGTTACTGCAAGCGCGAGTACTACAAGTGCGAGTAATGAGAGAAATAAAAATCCTAGTAATGAAATGAAACAGTATCGAATTTTGTAGGAGGTAAAATCATCTTTACCAAATACAAGAATGAACTTTGGGAAATAGCGGTCTATAGGCCCTCTTAATCTGGTAAACTGTATCTTCTTATCGGTTTCGTAGCCAAGGAATAATTTACTTACATCGAACGAATGATTAGCTGACGAAAGCAGGTCTAGCGGAGTGTGCCTGCGAAGACTACAGCGCCTCAAAGTTTTCTCAACGGTTGCACCATCGCTGTTAGGTATAGTAAGTCTTTTGATGACAATCATAACATGGCAAAAGTAACTTCCGCATTCAATTGTCAAAATTTCCTCATAATAACCACCCCACCCACCACCATAGCCATGCCTACTACGCGCAACAAGCTAAGCGGCTGAGGAGAGGCTACCAGGATATTAAAGTGTTCGAGCAAAGCGGACATGAGCATTTGGCCGGCTACTACCAGCCCGAAGGTTAAGCCCGGACCGAGTTTTGGGAACGACAGAACGATAACGGTAACATAAAAGGCACCCAGCAATCCACCAGCCCATGCCGATAAGGGAGCAGCCTTTAACCCTGACCAAGAAACTGTCTGCTTAGTCAGTATTATATACAGTATGAGCGCAACCGCACCTACCACAAAAGAAAACATTGAAGCATGCACCGCGCTGCCTCCGGCTTTTCCAAGTTTGGCGTTTATGCCGGCTTGTATTGGTAAAAATGAACCGGCGATAAATGCCATTACTACCCAGATTAGTTTGTTGGTATCCATGGCGTGAAAGTAGAAAAGTGTAGGGGTTAGGGAAATCTTGCTTCGCTTTGTTCAGACTATACGATATTACCATAAAATATATGTGCGGCTCGCAAGAGCTATCCAAAGTAGACACAATAGAATTATAGATATTGCAGGCAGTGTACTTGCTAATTGTATAGCCACTCCAGGTGCGAGGCCAGTTTTAGGTGCTGATGTAATTAAAGCTATCAGTGCAAGGCAAACCAGCAAAACGAAGCAAAAGGTTGATGTAGCTATAAATACAATGCCGGCATTAAAATATTGATCTGGTATATGGGATATTATGAGCAAGTTTTCCAAAATTTTGTTTGATGCAAATAGTAAACCAATAAGGGCAATTCCTCCAGCTACCCTTATCAATCCAATGCCAAAAGTACCGGCGGCTAACGCCAATAGGATAGAGGCACACATGCCTGCAAAATCTGGATAAGGAACTTTATGCCCAGGAGGAATTATATTCAGTACAAAACAATAAACAAGGTATGACAAGCTAGCCATAGCAAAAAGAAGACTGTATATGGTTCTTTTCATTTAAAGGAATTAACCTGTATATATGGTGTGATCAAAGAAATGAAATTATTGTAATCTGTTTGATTCAAATATTTAAGGTGCAATTTTGGCTACTAAAATCTTTCCAGTTACTAGTCAAGTTTGCCGCAATCAGCCACCGGCTTTGTCGTTTTTGCACTGCAATGGCATGGTTTTGTTTGCGAGATTTGTGTAACAATCAAACGCAACACAATGAGAAAAATAACCGTGATAAGCATGATTACACTGGATGGTGTAATCCAGGGTCCTGGTGCTCCGAAAGAAGATACAGAGGGCGGTTTTAAGTATGGCGGTTGGGTAGCGCCGTACTCTGACAAGAGTGACGAAAAGGTGATGGGCAAATTAATGAAGCCAAGCGACCTGTTGCTGGGTAGAAAGACATTTGATATATGGGAAGATTACTGGCCCCGGCATGCCAAGTTTTGGCCGGGCATAAATGATGTGACTAAATACGTGGTTTCGAAGAGCAGGAAGAAGTCGGACTGGGAGAACTCGGTTTTTATTAAAGGCGTGGCAGATATTAAGAAGCTTAAAAGATCGAAGGGTTCGGATATTAAAGTGTGGGGGAGTAGCAAGCTGATTCAAACGTTGCTTAAGAACGACCTGGTGGATGACCTATGGCTTATTATTTACCCGCTGGTGTTGGGTAAAGGCAAAAAGATATTTACCGATGGGGCTATACCGGCAGCATTTAAGTTGGTAGAAACTAAGGTTACGCCAAAGGGTGTTATTATGGCTAATTACCAGCGGGCTGGAAAAGTGAAAACAGGTAGGGTGGGGCCGGAGTAGTTTCGGCGCCGTAATACAGGATCCTTCGCTGCGCAAAGCCTTGCTCAGGATGACAAAGATTTTGTGCTTAATGGATAACATTCCCATGAAGGGCTCACTTTTGTCATCCTGAAACCGAGGCTTTGCGAGGTTGAAGGATCTTGTATTTTTGAGAGAGTATGAAAGTTCATAATTACTGTGTGTATATTCTCACTAACCCTTCCCGGTCCACACTGTATATAGGCGTTACCAATAATCTTGAGCAACGCCTATTCGAGCATTATTTAAATAGGGGAGATGAAAGAACATTTGCGGGAAAGTATCACTGTTATAATCTTCTTTATTATGAGCAATATAAGTATGTAGATAGAGCTATAGCAAGAGAGAAGGAACTAAAAGGCTGGACAAGGGATAGGAAATTAGCATTAATAAAAGCCGAAAATCCAGACTTGAAATTCTTGAATGAAGTGGTTTGCTATAAATGGCCGCCGGATGAGGAGGTGCTATCTAGAGGAAGTTTGTAGTTATTAGCGCGGTATGTCAAATACAGGATCCTTCGCTGCGCAGAGCCTTGCTCAGGATGACAAAGGGGTGGCTATGGCTGAATGAGTAGTTAGCATTGTGCGGGGTCGCGCAAACTTTGAAGTTTCTCCAAATACAAGATGCTTCACTTCGCAAAGCCTCGTTCAGCATGACAAAAAGGTGGAGCATATTGCAACCGTATTATTATTAAAATCTTTTGTTTCCCTTGTAACTTTTTGTAATCCGCTGCGTATAATTATATATGAAGCAGCAACGCTTCAAATGTTCATTTCCTTCCTTAAAC
>DATGXP010000192.1:0-5538 GCA_035298845.1 Chitinophagales bacterium | reverse complement strand
GGCCGAATCCTATCTAAAGGATTATTTGTTGGCTTTCGTAGCATTAAGTAGTTGAACACCTAATATGCTCTCAAGCATACTGGCCTCTTTGCCACTTGTGTTACCAGCCATATATGTGGTAGGTAACTGCATCTTAGAAAGAGCCTCTGCCACCCCAATCTTGGTATCTTTTTCAAACTCAGCTTTTTGCTGCGGGGTAAGACCCGCCGAAACCAGTTTCGAGTTTTTATACGATTCAGCATCAGCGTCGGTCTTTACCTTTTGGGCCTGTAGCACCGCAGTTTGGGCGCTCAAGGCAGCAACTTCCTTTTCCTGCTGGGCCTGGGTAATAGCCTGGGCCTTGATAACCTCTTGCTCCCACTTAGCTTTGGCAGCGGCAGCTTTACCCTGCAACTCAGTGGTTATAGCGTCCTGCTCTGCTTTTTTACTATTAGCAATAGCAGTTTGCACCTGCATGTATGCCTCCTGCTGCACCTTTATCTGCCTTTCTACCTCATCATCGTAGTCAATAGAGTTAATAGATAAACCCTGCAACTGTACGTGGTACGTTTTTATGGCAGAAACCTCCTGGCGTATAGGGCCTTTGGCGTCCTGCTCAATGCGCACCACTGTTATCGTTTTATCGGTGTTCATCAGGTCGTCGTGTATTTTCACGTCTTCCTGCATAGTACGGTATACACCGTTTATACTCTGGTCCTCTATATAAGATAGCAAGTCGTTACGCTTTTCAGCACTCGACTCTTTACTACTCATCAGCGGTCCTGTCATATACACCGCCTTGGTTACTACCTGGCGTATGAGTTGTTGCTCAATAGCAGGTTGCGAACCGAAGTCGGTGTGCAGTTTAAGTATGGCTTTATTGTCAGCAGGCATGTACCATCGCACAGAGCCTGCCATTTGGGCGTGTCCACCATCATTAAAGCGTATCTTGATCGATTCGTCAACATTGGTGTTACCGTCGCTTTTTTTGCTAAACCAAAACTGGTTCGATTTTTTGTAGTGCGTAGCAGTACCGAAGTTCTGCGCCACCGGGCCAGGCGTAGTATATACACTAACTGCACCGGTAAAGGCACTTTGTATAATTACAATTTCTGAGTTATCTACGTTTTCTACCAGTTTACCTGAGAATATAAGTACTACAAGCAATAGCAGGCCTAAGCCGGCATAGAGTAAATTTCTTAATGTCAAATTCGGTTGTTTCATATTTTTAAATGGGTTATTCATGTTTTATTTTTTCTGTTTCTTGTTATAATAATTTGTTCGATTCGTCTTTTAATTTCTCTGCGGCCTTATAATTCTTGTAAGCCTCGTCCTGCACTTCCTCTACAACCAGTTTTACCTCATCTACCTTTTCTTTTGCTTTCGCAATCTTTTCGGGCAGGCTGCCGGAAGCTGTTACCGGATGTATATTTTTTGGTTTTGCTTTGCGGAAAGAACCAAAAAGCGGCTTATTAAACAGCACCGGTATTAAAAACTCGGTAATAAAAATCAGCACAGTGGCTGCTGCAAGGCATAATTCTAGTAGTGCCCACATATTTGTTGGGTTTAATGATTGGTGCCTTGCCGTGATAGCATAGCGCGGCTCGACACTTAAAATATTTAGCTATGCGTTTGAAATTTATCCGCTTTAAGCGCGGGGCTCCCTGCGGGAGAACTGGTGGGCTGCGTTACCGCGGTAACACTTTTATTTTTTTCAGCTTGAGAATTCGTCCCGCATGCGGGATTACTGTTCAGGGGGATGGAATATTGTTCACATATAGCTTAAGACGAATAAGTGAAGGCAATATTTTATAACACCATGCGAATTTGCACAGTTTAGAAACAGTCTAAATATTTCGCAATTAACTACTCTACAGGGGCTTCATCCTGGTCGGCGGTTACTTCGCTTTTTGCATCCTGCTCCTCTTCGCGCTTGCGGAAAATGGCAAAACCTATTAAAGAACCGATGAAAAAAAGTCCGAAGATTATTAAAGGTAAATAAGATTTCATAGGCAATGGTTTTGCCTAAAAGTAGATACGTTTTTCAAAAAAAAGAATTTTTAAGAAGTATTTTTTGTATCCAAAATACCCCAAAACGTATTGGTATAAAAGTTGAACCTGTTAAAACGTGCTCCAAATTATATGACAACCAAAAACGATAAGAAAATGAAAACGATAAGCCAAAAATGGATTTTGATAGCAGGATTGGTTACCATATCGGTAATAACCCTGTTTGTACGCCCTGCATTTGCGGGCGATTCGCAGGCTAAACCAAAGCAAGCCAGCAGCTTAAAAGAGACCCGCGCCGCTGTTAATCAGGCTTTATTAAATGTAAACCAACAGCAAAAGAGGGTAAATGAACTGGGAGAGCAATGCAGGCTGGCCAGGGACAAAAATGCGCCTATACACCAACAATATGCAGATGCAAAAAGTGAATTAAAAAGAGAGCGCCTGGTATTGCAGCAAAAAGCAAAAGAAATGGCAGCAGCCCATAAAGCAATTATAAAAGAGCAAGAAGGGGCATTAATTGCCCAACGGAAAGAGTTACATAAGGCCGAGGCAAAACTTAATAAGCAACTTACACAACGTGATGCCGCCGCCGCAAATCAGGCCTATGTAATGGTTGCAGAACGTGATAAAGTGCGCGATGCCGAAAGCCGGATAGAGTATGCCAAAATCAATCGCGATGTAGACTTGTACCTGGTAAATAAAGAATTACGGGATACAAAAGGAAATGAATGGTTTGGACTTACAGTAATGAGTGATGAAGCTATTGGAATGGCAAAAAAATAATTGTTTTTCCGATTATATCTGGACGAATAGCGGAAAGACTCGGGCGCTTCGGTAAAACGGGGCGCTTGTTTTATATAAAACCGGATTATACCCAGTACAAATCCCATTTTTAAATTATTAATATACCAAAAAACATCATCATGGCTGTTAAGTATATTCCCGATGGTTATAGCACCATAACTCCTTTTATTATTGTGAAAGACGCTAAGAAGTTTATCGAATATGTAAACAAAGCTTTTAATGCTGAGCTAAAAAGCAAATTTGATGCGCCCGATGGCAAAGTGATGCACGCCGAAATTAAAATTGGCGAGAGCATTTTAATGCTGGGTGAGGCAATGGAGCAATGGCCCCCGTTTCCGGGTATGCTCTACTTGTATGTGCCGGATGTTGACGCCACTTACAAGCAAGCTATGGCCGCGGGTGGGGAATCGCTTCGCGAACCTACTACAGAATTTTACGGAGACCGTAGTGCAGGGCTGCGCGATGCATGGGGTAACCAATGGTGGCTGGCTACGCATGTAGAAGATGTGTCGGAAGAAGAAATGGAAAAGCGACATAAAGAAATGGCCGCTAAACAAGCTTAAGTTCTATGAATCAAGAAAGTTTTTCAATTCCTTGTATCGCAATAGCTTATATAAAAACAGAATTCCTCCCGCTACTTTAAGTATCATACCTATTATTAATAATGCATTGGCACCTGGCCAATGCATTATTTTAAGCAATGCTCCAATAAAATCTATACAAAAACCTGCTACAAAAATTACTATGGCGTATTTGGTTTTCATATAGTTTAGCTCTCGCTATTAAAATATAGCTTGTAATAGTTCATCTTTCTCCCTTCATCATAACCTCGCTCTATCATATCCTTTTCGCCGTGTATATACACGTGGAAATTTTTATCCAGTTTTAAGATGCTCTTAAAAATCTTAGCCTGGCTTTTAACAGCAAAAGGGTTTATCTCAAATTCATTACCCAAAGGCATCGAATTCTTCTCTTCGTAATCTTCTTTAAAGCGGGTAAAACTTTTCATAATGCCCGGTTCCTGAATAACCTCACGGCTAAAGCTTTCATAATCGAACTGCTCGTTTTGCTTGAAAAACGCTACCGACTTATTCAGCATATCAATCTGGTCGGTTTTATTTACCTCAAACTCCTGCGGCAGCTGGTCTTTTATATAATCTTTGGCAATGCTTAAAAACTGATGGGTTTTGTGGTAGTTATCCGCACAGGGCTTTATACCCAGAAATTCGTTTTTCCAGTATGCAGCCTCCTCTCCTTTCCCTTGCCGGTCGTGTATGCAAACCCTGAAACCATCTTCCTCTTCGGCATTGAGAATTATGCAGGCTTTGTCTATTGCTTTTAGGTCTATACCCTCATCAAATTCATACTCATATACGTCCGTTTTATGTTCTACTTTCATGAACACACTTTTGTTTTCGGTTTTAAAAATGCCTATGGCATTTATCTTTTCGCCGAAATGGACCACGTTATTGAAGTAAGCCACATACAATTCGCCGCCATTAGCTTTTGGGTGTGTGGTTTGGCTATATAGTAGTTTTGCCAGGTCGCTGCTGAAATCGAGAAAATCTACCTTGTGGCTAAACATACGGCTGCACAGAGAATACACATCATTATTAGCAGTATCAGTAGGATGGGTAAACTGGTAAAACTCAGGGGCTTTAAACTCACTGGTAAAGAACTTCAGCAGCAATGCGTGTGCATCGCTATCCCGCACATCGGTTTCTTTTTTTGATAAAAAATAGCCTTCATCGCGCAGCTTGTTACCTACCCGGTGTATAGCCAGGTGGCGTATTTGTGTTTCTAAAAAATCAAGTGTCATATAGGCTCAAATATAGAATTGCCCGTGATACAGTAAGTATCACGGGCAATTTAAGATTTCAAATGTTTATCAGCATCCTATCTAAGCGAATTGGTGTCTATTACAAAGCGGTAGCGCACGTCGCCTTTAATCATCCGCTCGTAGGCTTCGTTAATTTTATCTACCGGTATTACTTCTACATCGCTTACAATATTGTTTTCGGCGCAGTAGTCCAGCATTTCCTGGGTTTCTTTTATTCCACCA
The DNA here is from genome assembly GCA_035298845.1 of Chitinophagales bacterium. Taxonomy (GTDB): domain Bacteria; phylum Bacteroidota; class Bacteroidia; order Chitinophagales; family LD1; genus Bog-950. The sequence goes on along the minus strand of DATGXP010000192.1, from coordinate 683 downwards.
ATCAAAGAACCCATTATGCTTTTGCGTTTCATAATAAGCTGCACTGCCGGAGCAGTAGATGGTGTAGGAGGAATACCCACCACAACCATGGTGCCATTGGTGCGCAGCAGCTGCAGGTAGGTACCGTACTCATGCTGAGCAGAAATAGTATTGAGAATGACATCGAATTGGTTAGCAGCCGCCTGCATTTGTGCTGCATCGGTGGTAAGTACAAAGTGATGCGCCCCCAGTTTTTCGGCATCGGCTTTTTTAGATGGAGAGGTACTAAGCATAGTAACCTCGGCACCAAAAGCCACGGCAAACTTAACAGCCATGTGGCCCAGGCCACCCAGCCCCAACACTGCCACCTTGTGGCCCTTACCAACCTTTAAGTAGCGCAAAGGTGAATAGGTAGTAATACCGGCACATAGCAAAGGGGCTACACCTTCCAGCGGTAATTTATCCGACACTTTTAGCGTATAGTTTTCATCCACTACTATCTGTGTGCTGTAGCCACCATAAGTAGGGGCACCTGTTTTACGCTCCTTGCCATTGTAGGTGCCGGTCATTCCTTGTTCGCAGTATTGCTCCTCGCTCTTTTTGCAGCTTGCACATTCGCGGCACGAATCTACAAAGCAGCCCACACCGGCCAGGTCGCCGGCCTTAAATTTAGTAACCTTATCTCCTACTTTTACTACCCGGCC
>DATGXP010000191.1:0-3019 GCA_035298845.1 Chitinophagales bacterium | reverse complement strand
CCCCAAAACGGTTTTTATTTGCGCTATGAATTTATACCCGCTGCTCAAGCCCCTCCTCTTTAAAATGGACCCAGAGGAGGCACACCATTTCACTATTCACAACCTTCAACTGGCAGGTAAACTGCCTTTTCTTCTCAAGATGGCTGCCGGCAAAGTTGAGCACCCATCACTGCACCGTAATTTCTGGGGGCTCGATTTCCCTAATCCCGTAGGCCTTGCCGCCGGGCTTGATAAAAACGGCGACGTGATAGATGAAATGGGCCAAATGGGTTTTGGATTTATCGAGATCGGTACTGTTACTCCTCGTGCACAACCGGGCAACGATAAGCCCCGCCTGTTCCGACTGGTAAAAGATGGCGCGCTTATCAACCGTATGGGGTTCAATAACGTGGGGGCCGAGGTGGCTGCCGAAAAACTAAAGCGTCGTAAAACCGATATTATAGTGGGGGCCAATATTGGCAAAAACAAAGTGACCAGCAACGAAGATGCCATCCGCGATTATGAGTTTTGTTTCAAAACTCTTTTTGACCACGCCCATTACTTTGTGGTAAATGTTAGTTCGCCCAACACGCCGGGCCTGCGCGCTTTGCAGGATAAAGACTCGCTGTTGGCTATTCTAAACTCCCTGCAGGATATTAACCTGAGTAAGCCAAAGCAGAAACCTATTTTATTAAAGATAGCACCCGACCTAACCAATGAGCAGATAGATGATGTGGTGTCAGTAGTTCAACAAACCAAAATTCAGGGAATAGTAGCTACCAACACTACCATATCCCGCGAAGGTTTGAGCTACACACCCGCCGAAATAGAGAAGATAGGCATGGGCGGCCTTAGCGGTGCACCGCTCACACAGCGGTCTTCAGAAGTAATTCGTCTTATTAAATCTAAACTGCAAAGCCCTAAATACGAAATCGTATTGGTAGGCGTAGGGGGTATAATGACGGCCCAGGACGCAATGGATAAATTCACCGCCGGCAGCGACTTGATACAATTATACTCCGGCTTTATTTACAAAGGGCCTGCCTTGATTGCAGATATTAATAAAGCGCTTATAGAGCGTAGGTAGAGTTACTCCATTCTTGCAGTATATCAGTACTTAAATTTTACTAAATCCTGTAGAATTAATCAGTAAGACTACCCTCTTTTGTTTGGAGTGTGGTATCACTGGTTGTTTGTATTAAATTGATAATGAATTTGTTGCAATTGGGTAGAGGGTGCCACTTTTTAAAAAATCCATTTTGGGCACTTCCGAATTGCCTGTTTTGGCTGGTTCTCGACAAGCCATGTATTGTTACTACTTAAATATAGCGGCAAACAGCTACTATTTACCTCAAAAACTAGCTTGACAACCAATTTTTTCGCATTATCGTATACTATTGTTTTATGTAATTGCAACCCTTGAGTAAAGAAGATATTATGAGTTTTACCGAGCAGAATGCGTATGGCACTATTACCCCTGCTGTACCGGATACCAAACACTACTTAACCACCGAGAAATTTGATAAGGGAGTAGGCAGCGATTTTATAAAGTATGCCAACCGGACCCTCGAGAAGGGAGAGACCTTTATGGTTGCGCTCACCCATGGCCGTTCGCCGGCTGGTGCTTATCGCTATATATATGAGCATTATAGCGAGTTAAAGAACCCACAGAATATTCTGTATACCTTCGTCAACTCCCCCCTGGAAGACCAGCGGGGGCTGGGGGGCATAATGGATGCACGCGAGTTTATACGCAAGCTTTTTCGCAATGGCCTTATTACCAAAGAGCAGCTTATTGGCCATAACTTTAACCGCGAAAGCCTCGAAGCTTATGCGGTTGATTTTAACCGCGATGTATCGGCCTACCTTGCCGAGCACAATAAAAAAGGATTTGATTATGTGTTTTTATCATGCGACCCTACGGGCCGTGTAGCAGCTATCGACAGAAACTCTAAAGCCTTCAATTCTCAGGAAATTGCAGTAGTGGTAGATAATGGTAAAGAGAAAGAACTTACCGGCACACCTTATTTCCTGTTGCGTTCGCGCCGTATTGCCTTTTTAGCTACCCGCGCCGATAAACGCCGCCCTTTGGCTTGGCTATATGCTGCCAATGCTAAAGAAAAAGAGAGCCCCGGTTTTTTGCGCTATCTGCCCAATGTGCAAAAGCGCCTGGTGGTATTTATGGATGATACTGCACTTACCTGGCCGCAGGTAGAAATAACCCGCGAAACACCCTATGGCCCAAGTGTAATCCGTGTTGACACTGCCACCATTTACAATGAAAATGCCCGCAAAAAGCTCCCGGTTATTATTCTTATACATGGTTTTTTAGGGCTTAATTCATTCGATGGGCTTTTAGCCGATTTACCATCGCATCTATATATAGCTGCGGCTATGCATTACGGCTCTATACCTCACGATTTGCCACCATCTGAATACTCGCACCACATTGCTCAAAACATTGATGCGGTGGTGGAGCACTTCGGCAGTAAGGGCCATCCGGTATATATTTACGACCATAGTATGGGCAACATCTATATGATGATGATTGACCGCGAACTGAACAAATACCCGGCTGTTAAGAAATACCTGCGTGGACGTATCGGTGCTAATCCTTTTTTTGGCGAGGAGTCGAAACACGCTATTCTTGGTTTTTTGGATAATGTGATTTTGCCGGCTATGAATATGATGAACGGTTTTGCTGCCAAAGCCATGATGATAACACTGCGCAGCATTATACCTATCGATTCTAAAGATGGGGTGCGCAATCGTGGTATTCAGTTATCCGACTGGCTGGTAAAGCGCGATAGCAAAATGCGCGACAAGATATGGTCGGCTGCCAAAGAGCGTATCCTATACCTGATGACTAATATGGACTCGCTGCCACACCTAAACCGCATGCCCATAGAGCGTGCGCTTAACCGCTTACCGGCTAAAGTTTTTGCTATACAAACTCACAGCGCACTGGAGCAAAGCAAGCAGTTTGACGACCAGCATGGCCTTGTTAGTTTCTCACAAAGAAACATACCGGTGCTTATAC
>DATGXP010000190.1:0-5606 GCA_035298845.1 Chitinophagales bacterium | reverse complement strand
AGTTGTAACTCTTTAAATAATAACTGCGCTTTAGGAACACACAATATGCATGCGCGTAAACTAGATACGCTCGCCTTTTACAAGGCTTTTCAGGATACAGGGAGTTCATACCCAAAATCTACGGCAATAGATGAAGGCGTTTATTTTCGCTGCTACCAGGATAGTTTTAAAAATTTTAATGTGGTTTGGTTTTTTACCAATGTAATAGGAAAGGCCACTTATGATGAGTTTGTAACCTATACCAAGCAAGGTAAACTAATTGACAGGCTGGAAATTGATAGTAACCTGCTCAAAAACAGCGAGAAGTGGTTTAACAGATATGCACTTATAAATAAAGACACTATAATTGTACTTGACAGTTATAGCCCGGGCGAAAGCGAGGTGCGCAACTATTATTTAATTAATGCTGCCGGTAGTTTTAACCTTATTAAAAGCGATACAGCGTTACCACAGAGCAAACTATAAAATCAGAAAATTGAAAGGATACAAACCGATATTAATAGTACTTGTAATTTTAATTGTAGACCAGGTAACCAAATTTTGGGTTAAAACTAACATGTTTCTGGGCGAGGAAATAAACCTTACCTCTTGGTTAAGCCTCCACTTTACCGAGAATAACGGTATGGCCTTTGGCATGGTGCTGCCCGGTGTGTGGGGTAAATTGTTTTTAAGTGTATTCCGCTCTATAGCTGTTATAGGTGGTAGTTACTTTATTTTCCACCTGGTAAAAACAAAAGCGCACTGGGGTTTTATCACCGCGGCAAGTATGATACTGGCAGGCGCAGTGGGCAATATGATAGATGGCTCTATCTACGGCATCATTTTTTCCGATAGCTACATGGGTGTGGCTAAACTATTTCCTGAGAAGGGCGGCTATGCCGGCTTTATGCAGGGAATGGTAGTTGACATGATACACGTTAAGCTGTTCAACTTTAAGTGGGATGGCCAGATATATGAGTTCTTCCCGTTCATCTTCAACATAGCAGATGCCGCTATTACCATTGGCGTATTCATGATACTAATCTTCCAGAAGTATTTCTTTAAAGAGGAGCTAAAGGCCGAGCCTGCAATAGTTTCTACCAGCGACAACGAGAACCAGCCGGTGGTGTAAAGAGTTTCTAAAACTCTGCAAACGTCTGCACAATAGTCTTTAGTTCTTTACTGTTGCGCATTTCAGTCATTAGCTTGCCAAAGTCTTTTTGCAAGTAGGTTTTAGGCAGTATAAACATTTCTTTAGCTACTGGCTCAGTGCTTACGCTTACCATTACTTTCGAGTCCTTCTTGCTTACTTTATTGGTAACCTCAGCTTCCAGTATTTGGCCCTTTACATTACCATCGGCATCGTTCCAGTTGCCCAGCAGCCGTAAAAACGGTATAAGTGTATTTACCGGTGCATTGGTCTGTGCCACCCATACGGTAGCTTTGCGCAGGTCATTTTCGCCGGTGTGTTTAACCAGGTCGCGACCGCCTTCTTTTTTAATTTTGTCGGTGGCGGTAAAGGTAAGGCCGGTCTTTAGCTCAAACCCATCCTTTAGTTTATTAGAGCTGTAAAAAGCCAATAGCGAATCAAGGTTGTATTTTATAATCACCTTTCTATCGCGGGCAGATATGGTATAAAGGTCGCGGCTTGCCAGGTTAATTACAAAGCGGTCGTACTTGGCATTGCCGTTTTCGTTCTGCTTTATATATACATCATCTCCTTTCGCCTTTATCTCGCAGATAGTGGTAGTCGCTTTTTCGTCGGTATAAAATACGGTAATGGTGCCTTCAAATGAAGATTGGGCGCTGGCAACAACGGATAACATAGGCAGCACCAAAAGCAAAAAAACTTTCTTCATAAAAAGATCTGGTTAAAAATTTTGTCCCCAAAAATATAAATGGCTACTACAGCCGCAACAATTGCAGTAAGTAAAACACCACCGGCAGCAATATCTTTTATTTTGCCCGCCTGCACATTAAAGTCCGGCGATACCAGGTCTACCAGCTTTTCAATAGCCGTATTCATCATCTCGGCAGTCAGCACAGCGCCTATGCTAAGGGCTATCAGGCTCCACTCTACAGCCGATAAGCCAAGGTAAAGCCCTGCAATAGTAACTACCACTACAGCAAGTGCATGTATACGCATATTCTGCTCGCTCTGCAGCACATACCACATTCCCTTTAGTGCATAAGCAAAACTGTTCAGTAGCTTTTTCATACAATAGTCGCTATTGCTTTTTTTAAAAGTGAATTATCAAAATCCATATTTGCAAAACCTGTGTACTTTTTCGATTCTTCCAACGCTACCGCCAGGTCAAACTCATCCTGCCGCATACTAAAGGCAATTCCCCTTTCCATAAGTTCTTTTGCCAGGTATTCCTGCTCGGTTTGTCCGGGTGTTGGTATAAATATGGCCTTCTTGCCCAACTTAGCCAAATCCATTACTGTGCTGTAACCTGAGCGTGCAATTACTATATCGCTTTGTTGTATGGCTTCATTAATATCTTCGGCCATCAGGCAGTTGGCTATGCTAAAACGCACACCTGTTTTATTGTATTTACCCAGGCTTTCGGTTTTTCCGTTAACCAGTAGTACCTGCAGTTTGGTTTTCTTAAACTCAATAGTTAATGCCTCTTCCAGGTGGCTGCGTTGTGGTTCGGGGCCTGAGCAGATGCCAATTACATCATACTTTTTCTCCTTCTGTATTTTCTCAAACCGCGACAAATACCCAATGTGCCTTACATTCAACCCGTCTGTATTGCGGGTCAGCATAGGTATCAGCGACTCTTCAGGGGCGGGTATCCAGCACTCGGCGTACTTCTTTATGTACTCGTGGTTTTTGTCGTTTACTTTCTTCTCTACCCATTTCAACCAGTTAGGCATTTGAATATTCAACTGGTGCGTAATAAATATAGAAGGTACCTTGGTACTGTAGCAGCCATAACGGTTATCAGATATTACCAGATCTATCTGGTTGCGCTCTACTATCTTTTCTACCTGCACCTGCTCTTTGCTTATAGTGCGCATAAACTTGGGCACCTGCATCGCCATTTTTATGGCCATACCATCGCCGTGCGGGTATACGGGGTCGTATCCGTCTATTTCAAAACAGCGGATATCCATAAAAAACTCTCTTTTAAGCAACTCATAGGCACGCCCGCTGCTGGCAATAAATACTACGCAGTTGTGTTTTTTCAGCTCCTTGATAAGAGGAATACAGCGCGTGGCATGGCCAAGGCCCCAGTCGAGCACACATACTAAAATTCTTTTCGGCGGTTCCAATTCGTATACTTATTTTTGTAGCAGAACGTTGTAATTATATGCAAAAACAAACTAAAAATATTGCGAGGATAATAGTTATTCTCTTAACAGGAATTGTGCTGGCCGGTTCTATGTCTTCTTGTGCCTCTCAAAAGTGCGATTGTCCTACCTTTGGTGGCCACCGTTTAAAGCATTAATTTTTATTGGGTTAGGCCTTGACAAAAGGCTGGCCTTGTATTAGATTGATAAAACTTAAGCACAAAGTATGAAACCCTTACATCAGTTAGTACCTGGCGAAAAAGCATTTATTGTAGACATGCGCAATACCAAATTATGCGAAAAATTCTTCGAATTGGGCGTTTTTCCCGGCGATATAGTAGAAATGAAAGAAAATAACAGCGCCAACAACTCGGTAGTAGTTACCATTAACAACCATACCTTTAACATTTACCGCCCTGCCGCAGAAACCATCATTACCAATGTGGTTAGTTTTCAGGTTAGTTTGAATTAAATACTACTTGGTTTTAGACACCAGTGTATCGAGTATCTGTATTTCCTCTTTGCGGATGTTGTTTACCACATACACATAGCTAAGGCTATTAAAGTTAGTGGATAGGTTAATCGTGATATCAAGGAAATTCTTATCCGGCTCCATTTTTACCTGGCTAACCGTGCCCACCATTACATTGCGCGGATACAGTTGAGAGAATCCGCTGGTTACTACCGTATCGCCAATTTTTACAGGCACGTGTTTGGGTATATCTTCCATAGCCGCGCTTATCGAGTTTATACCATTCCAGTGTATGTTCCCCGAAAATTCATTCTTCTTAAATTTCACACTCACCTTGGTTGTACTGCTAAGCACGCTTTTTACTGCCGAGTAGTTGTCGGTTACACTTATCACCTGACCCACAATACCATTGCCGTTTATTACTCCCATTTGTTTCTCCACGCCCTGCAGCCGGCCCCTGTCCAGGTAAATTAAATTGGTAGCCTGGTTTACCGAGTTCTTAATTACCCGCGCACTTATGTAGGTAAAGTGCTGTACTGTTTTAGCTGTCGAATCGGTTACATGCCCGCTATCTACTTTAAGTGAGTATAACGACTCTTCCAGCCGCGCGCGCAGCTTTGCGTTTTCGTTTACCAGCGAATCGCTGAACTTGCGCAAGTACAGGTAATCGTTCACCCCTCTGTAGCTGGCATAAGCTTTTCCGCTTATCTCGCTTACAGTGCCCAGGTAGGCTACCTGGTTATAATGCTGGGTTTGGTAAATAAGGTAAAATGAAAAAGCTTCGAGGGTAAGAAACAGGAATAGAAGGTGATACCGTAGAAAGAATTGAAAGAGGTTGTACACAGTAAATAGTTAGTAGTGAATGGTAAATAGTAAACAGCTTTTTTCTATTGCCTGTTGCCTATTCACTATTTGCTTTTATTCATCCATCAGGAATGTGAACCTATCCATGTTTTTTAGCGCAATACCTGTACCGCGCACCACCGCGCGCAATGGGTCTTCGGCCACATGTACAGGCAGTTTGGTCTTTTGGCCTATTCGCTTATCTAATCCGCGTAGCAAGGCACCACCGCCGGTAAGGTATAAACCGGTTTTAAAAATATCGGCAGCCAGTTCCGGCGGCGTAGTTTCCAGCGCCTTCAAAATCGCTTCTTCAATTTTAGAGATAGACTTATCAATAGCGTGAGCAATTTCTGAATAAGAAACAATTATCTGCTTTGGTATACCCGTCATCAAATCGCGTCCATTTACTGCATAATCATCCGGTGGGCTATCTATATCCGTAAGCGCCGAGCCTACGTTTATCTTTATCATTTCAGCAGTGCGCTCACCTATCAGCATGTTGTGCTGACGGCGCATGTAATCCACTATATCCAGCGTAAACTCATCACCGGCCACACGTATACTCTGGTCGCACACAATACCCGAAAGCGCTATAACCGCAATTTCTGTAGTACCACCACCAATATCAATTATCATGTTGCCGTTTGGCTCCTCTACATCTATACCTATACCAATAGCAGCAGCCATTGGCTCATGAATCATCTTTACATCCTGGCCTCCTGCCTGTTCAGCCGAGTCCTTTACCGCGCGTTTCTCTACCTCGGTAATGCCCGATGGTATACAGATAACCATTTTGTAGCGGGGAGGGAAAAGAGGTTTTTTGGCGCCGTAAATCATGCTTATCATTTCGCGTATCATGCTTTCTGCAGCACGAAAATCAGCGATAACACCATCCTTAAGCGGGCGCACGGTTTTAATGTTCTCGTGGGTCTTTTCGTGCATTTGCATAGCACGGGTGCCCACGGCAATTACTTTATCGGTACGGCGGTCAATGGCAACTATCGAAGGCTGG
>DATGXP010000189.1:0-2575 GCA_035298845.1 Chitinophagales bacterium | reverse complement strand
AAAACACCAATACCGGTTCCGGCAAACATTTTGTGTCCGCTAAAGCCAAGGAAATCGCAATCCAGGTCGCGCACATCTACTTTTGCGTGCGGCAGTGCCTGAGCACCATCTACAAATACCACCGCACCTGCGCTGTGCGCGTCGCGGATAATATTCTTAACGGGATGTATTGTCCCCAACGCATTGGAGATGTAGGCTACAGAAACAATTTTTGTTTTGTTGTTCAGCAGTTTGGTGTACTCTTCGTAAATTATCTCACCAGCATCGTTAATAGGTATTACTCGCAGGGTAGCGCCTTTTTCTTCACATAGCATTTGCCATGGAACGATGTTGCTGTGATGCTCCATTTCGGTAACAATCACTTCATCGCCGGCTTTCAAAAATTTACGTCCATAAGACGTAGCTACCAGGTTAACAGCCTCGGTAGTGCCGCGCACAAAATTAATCTCGCGCTCATCTGCGTTTATGTGCCTTGCTACAGTAGTACGGGCATTCTCGTATGCCTCAGTAGCTAACTGTGCCAGGTGGTGTGCGCCGCGGTGTATGTTACTGTTGTATTGCTCGTAGTAGTTCTTAATGGCATTGATAACTGCCAGCGGCTTTTGCGAGGTGGCTGCATTGTCAAAATATATAAGTGGTTTGCCATTTACCTGTTGATGAAGTATGGGAAACTGCGAGCGGATTTGTGAGATATTGAAAGACATAATATTTGCAATTGCTGCGGGGTGCATAGTTTTCTAAAAATTAACCTTCAACTCATCCTTAAGCTTATCGCACAAAAACTGGCGAATAGGCTTGCTGTGCACATGTTCAATAACTTCGTGCGCAAAAGCGTAAGTAAGTATCTTGGTTGCCTGCTCTTTGCTGATACCGCGGGCTCGCAGGTAAAAAAGTGCATTCTCGTCCAGCTGGCCGATGGCTGCACCGTGACTACACTTTACATCATCGGCAAATATCTCCAGCTGTGGCTTGCTGTTTATGCTGGCATCGTTAGATAGCAGTAATGCTTTGCTCGATTGGAACGCATTGGTCTTCTGCGCATCGGGCTTTACAAATATCTTACCGTTGAATACACCCGTAGATTCGTCGTTCAGTACTCCCTTGTATAACTGATTACTAGTGCAATTAGGGGATACATGGTCTACCAATATGTGGTTATCTATCAGGGCATTTTCTTTACCAAAATACAAGCCGTTAAGGTCGGCATGGGCACCTTCGCCCACTAAGCGGGCAGTAGCGTTGTTGCGGATTAACGCATTACCGGTACCGGTGTTAGGCGACGAGAAGGTTACCGTTGCTGCGCTAAAACGTGCATCGCGGCCTACCTGTGCCTCCAGTGTGTGCACACCAATGGCATTGCTTACTTCCAGTTGCAATTTTACCATATCCATCATGGCATTGTTCTCCAGGTATACTTCCGATACGTGGTTATACTGCACCGATATGTTGCTGGCATTTCTAAAATCTTCAGCCAGGTTTATAGATGAACCTTGTTCTAGTATAGATAAACTGCGTGTTTGTGTAAAGGCGTTTACATCAGAGGCGGTAAAGAAATATTGAATGTAGATGGGCTCTGCCACCTGTACGTTCTTCTGTACGTGAATAAAAGCACCGTCATCTATAAATGCTGTATTAAGAGCAGCAAAATGTTCTTCGTTATAGTTAACCAGTTTGCCGAAATACTTTTCTATTAAAGCCGGGTGCGAGCTGAATGCTTCTTTCAAACTGCATACCGTTACCCCTTTAATATCGGGCACAATACTCAACTCGGGATGAAAAGCCCCATTCAAAAAAATCAGACGGAATGCATACGGAGGAAGGCTGGCGATATAGTTTTTAACCGCTGCGTTTACCGTAGAATCTACTGGTGTAAGCGAAAGTTCTTCGTTTAGCTTACTTTTTATGTTGGTGTATTTCCATTCTTCGTGGCGTGTAGAGGGTATGCCAAGTTTTTGAAATGCACTCAGTGCATTTTTGCGCACCGTAGATGTTGCATTATCCTTCACCTCAAGTGAATCAAACTGCTTTGCTATATTTTCTGTAAAACCCATAAAAGGCTTGTTGAATCTTTTCTAATTATTATCCTGCTAACTCGCCCACTTCTTCTTTAATCCAATCGTATCCCTTTTCTTCCAGCACCAGCGCTAATTCTTTACCGCCGCTCTTTACAATTTTGCCACCGTACATTACATGCACATGGTCGGGTACAATATAATTAAGAAGGCGCTGGTAGTGAGTAATAACAAGGAAACTTCTTTCTGCATCGCGCAGTTTGTTTACACCATTGGCTACTATACGCAGGGCATCTATATCCAAACCGCTATCGGTTTCATCCAGTAAGCACAGTGCCGGTTCCAGCATGGCCATCTGAAATATCTCGTTACGCTTTTTCTCGCCACCGCTAAACCCTTCGTTCACTGCGCGGCTGGTAAACTCTTTGTTCATTTCTACCACTGCCATTTTATCGCGCATCAACTTCAAAAAGTCTTTGGCATCCATTGGCTCCAGGCCCTGGTGCTTGCGCTTGGCATTTACAGCCGCCTTCATAAAGTTAGTAGTGCTTACTGGATGAAAC
>DATGXP010000188.1:0-4125 GCA_035298845.1 Chitinophagales bacterium | reverse complement strand
AGCCGGTAAAGCAAGTCTTTAGCAATCTCATAGCGTGCACGTTCGCCCCACTTTTCGGCCATACTGCCCGATATATCCAGAACAAATAATACCCTGTTAACATTTGGCTTATAAACCTGTGTTGGTTGGGCGTGTATGTCTTTACATGCAAAAAATAAGATTGCAAATGCAAAAGCGACACACTTTTGGCATAGGGTTAAAAAGTTAAATATTAACACTCTTTTCATTGCATTAAAATCTACGGCAAGATAACACAGAATATTTCTTACTTTTAGCTAAATATCAATATCCATTTAACATCTGTATAGTATAAGCTATTGGCTATAAGCTAAAGGCCAACAAGGTGAGTTTGTGACTATTTTGCGCAACGTAAGTTAAATGTAATGAGGTAGAATAAACAGTTAGGTTATATGTAACGTATCTTTGCAGACTAACCTTTAAATAACACTATGATAAACACAAAGAGATTAGGCTTTATAGCCGCTATTGCGATTGTTGCTGTATCATGCTCTGCATTTCTATTCAGACAAATTGAGAGTGATAAGTTCAAAATTTATTTTGATGAAAAACTAATAGAAGGCAAAACCGCGTATTTAAAACAACCGGTATCAGATGTTAAGCAGCACAACCGGCCTAATGTAATAGTGATACTGGCTGATGACCTTGGCCAGACCGATATTTCGCTATATGGCAGTAAGTTAATTTCTACACCTAATATAGACGCTATAGGTAAGGATGGGGTAACCTTTAGCGAGGGTTATATTTCTTCGCCTGTTTGCTCGCCATCGCGTGCGGGTTTGCTTACCGGTAGGTATCAGCAGCGTTTTGGGCACGAGTTTCAGCCTAACCACCGTTACTTAAAAAACATGGCAGAGTATTATGGCTTTAAAATGCTGCCGCGTTTTAAACCCTTATCGCCTATAAAATCTACCGAGGTGCCACCTACCGAAGAGCGCTTGCGCCAGGGCCTTCCACCCAGCGAGATTACATTGGCAGAGTTGCTTAAGAAATACGATTATGCTACTGCTATTACCGGCAAATGGCACTTAGGTGCTGCCGATTTTGCTATACCTACAAACCGCGGATTTGATTACCAATACGGGTTCTACGAGGCATTTACCTTGTATGCGCCAAAAAATGACCCTAACATAGTTAACGCACCGGTGCGCGGTGATTTTATGGACCAGCACGAGTGGAGGGCCAGTGAAGGCCGGACCGGCAACTGCGCCATATTGCGCAATTGCTGCGAACGCCAGGAAGAGAATAAATACCTGACCGATAAACTGACCGACGAAGCCATTTCGTTTATAGATAGAAACGGTGCCGAAAAGCCCTTCTTTTTATACCTGCCTTACAATGCACCACATGCACCATTACAGGCTACCAAGGCCTACTACGCGCAGTTTGCGCATATAAAAGACCCGGTTAAGCGGGTGTATGCGGCCATGATAAAAAACATGGACGACCAGGTGGGTCGCCTGATGCACCATTTAGATAGTATGGGCATAGCCGATAACACCATTGTGGTTTTTCTGAGTGATAACGGTGGCAACCTAAGTAATGGAAGTACTACCAATGCACCCTACAAGGGCGGCAAGTTTACCAACTTTGAGGGGGGCCTGCGCGTACCCTTTATGATGAAATGGAAAGGCCATATTGCACCGGGTACGGTTTATAATAACCCGGTTATATCGCTCGATATTTTTGCAACGGTAGCGGGTATAGTAGGTATTGACCTGCCAACCGACAGAACTTATGATGGTGTAAACTTACTGCCTTATGTAAACGGAGAAATAAAAGAACCTGCCCACCGGGAACTTTTTTGGCGCAGTGAGTTTAACAAGGCTATACGCAAAGGCGATTACAAGCTGATAGTAAACGAGCACGACAATGTAAGTATGCTATACAATATGAGCAACGACAAAGAAGAGCGGCACAACATTTATGCACAACAGCCGGAGGTAGTTAAAGCGCTTTTAAAGGATATAGAAAACTGGGAGACCGACCTGGTAAAACCACTATGGCCGCGCGTGGTTAACTATGTGTACAAAGACGGTGACGAGAAATATGTATATGCCTTTTAAAGTATTTTTCAGCCAATGTAAAAGCCCTGCCGGAATAAACCAGCAGGGCTTTTTTTAATGCAGAAACGCTAAGATTACACTTAAATAAAACCTACACAGCCCGGTTGTCCGCAGCCACATTTTTGTTTGCCATCGTGGTGGGTGATGCCGTAGTTGCAGGTTAACTCCTCTCCCTTTTTGATATTGCGCAGACTGTAAAACTCTACGTGGTAATTAAAAACGCGCATGTAGGTATTAGGCTGGCACGAGTGGTTTACATAGCGCAGGGCCTCGTTAAAGTAAGAGGCATCAATAGCTTTGTTGTTATTTAACTCTACCATAGCAATGGCCTTGGTAGTTTTAACCCTTTGCCGGGCCAGGCGTATAGATATTACCTCGCCCCCCAAAGAGCCTATCTTCTTTTTGCCGGGGATGCTGCCTAATGCAAAAGCACCGGTGCCATGTATTTTGCTTTTATCGTTTCTTACTGGGTAATTAAGTGTGCCGGAAATAGTGTTAGGTTTCATTTTGTGGAGTATGGGTAGTGTAAAAGTATCTGATTGATTTCTTCTTGCATTTTTTCAGCAAATACAGGATTTATCTTTCCCATGAGTTCAATCCGTTTAGCAAATAGTTGCCTTCTAAAATCTTCACCTTGAAGTCTATTTTTTGATTCCCACCCGATAGCTAACCTAAAAGAGATATCTCTAAATACTTCATACAGTAATTGTTCTGTATCTATAGGTAGCTTTCTAAATATTTCCTGGTTCCTTTCACAACATACATAGTTGTAGCCATACCTGTCAATTTCTATAAAAGGCTTTGCATCGTAATTCGATGAGTTAATTGCTGGAAGAAGTGTAAAGTCATTGCTGATTTTCAATAGCTCATTGCGCAATACAACTTCTAAATCTTTAGCACTTAGAACTGACATGGTTTGATCTTAATAATCCCCCAGCGTCTCTTCAAGTTGAGTCAAGGCATTGGCAAGCTGTGCATCGTTAGGTGCTACGCCGTGCCATTTGTGGCCACCCTGCATAAAGTCAACGCCGTAGCCCATTAGGGTATGCATGAGTATAAACACTGGTTTGCCCTTGCCGGTGCGCGATTTAGCATCTTTCAACGCCTCGAGTACGAGTTCCATGTTGTTGCCATCTTTCAACACAACCACATCCCAGCCAAAGGCTTCAATTTTGGCCTTAAGGTCGCCGTGACTAAGTACTACATCGCAGGTGCCGTCTATCTGGGCATTGTTAAAGTCTATGGTAGCTATCAGGTTATCTACTTTGTTGTGCGGGGCAAACATCAGGGCTTCCCAAATCTGCCCTTCCTGAAACTCACCATCGCCATGCAGGGTGTAAACCAGCGAATTGTCTTTGTTTAATTTTTTGGTAAGCGCGGTGCCTATGGCCATGCTTAAGCCCTGGCCAAGAGAGCCTGACGCTGCGCGTATACCGGGAAGGTGCTCATGCGTGGTAGGGTGGCCCTGCAACCTTGAGTTAAGCTTGCGGAAGGTAGCCAGCTCCTTTACATCAAAATAACCGGCATGTGCCAGCACGCTATACCATACGGGGCTAATGTGCCCGTTGCTCAGGTAGAATACATCCTCACCCACCGCATCCATGCTGAAGTTCTTATTGTGTTTCATAGCATCGAAGTAAAGGGCTACCATAAACTCGGTGCAGCCCATACTGCCGCCCGGGTGGCCGGAGTTTACTGCGTGTACCATGCGGACAATATCGCGGCGAACCTGCGATGCAATGCGTTTTAATTCTTCTACAGAAGCCATTGGGAGTTTGATTTTGTGCGGTGAAAGTAAGGCATGGATAGCTTGTTAGCGCATAAAAGTTCTTAACGGGTAGTGGAATAGTGGGCAGGCTAAGATTTCCGAAGTTTAT
Organism: Chitinophagales bacterium; assembly: GCA_035298845.1. Lineage (GTDB taxonomy): Bacteria > Bacteroidota > Bacteroidia > Chitinophagales > LD1 > Bog-950. The sequence continues at coordinate 164 of DATGXP010000188.1, read as the reverse complement.
GCCCAATATTTGCATATTTAGCCGGTAATAAAACTTCGGAAATCTGAAGAGGCATGATCAAATTCACCACCACTATACTTAAATTCGATAGCCAGGGAGAGAAGACCGGCTGGACTTATATACTTATACCAGCCGACGAGGCACAGAAGCTAAAACCAGGCAAT
>DATGXP010000187.1:0-6757 GCA_035298845.1 Chitinophagales bacterium | reverse complement strand
GCACTTCCGCAAGTTTGATGCTGTGCTGGCCATGTATCACGACCAGGGCCTTATCCCTTTCAAAACACTCTCGTTTGGCACCGGTGTAAATTACACCGCCGGCCTTAACGTAGTGCGCACCTCGCCCGACCACGGCACCGGTTTTGATATTGCAGGCAAAGACCAGGCAAACCCGGAGTCGCTACTCAGCGCGATATTTACCGGTATAGATGTTGTCCGCAACCGTACCAACTACAAAGAAATGACCGCTAACCCGGTAGAGAAAGTTCAGGTGGATAGAGAGTAGACTTGCATATTACAGTTATCTGGATGGACGAAAAATTAAAATATTATCTGCGGGAAACTGTTAGCCCGGAAGGATTTCCCGAAGGTGCTCCTGAAGAACTAATTCAATCAGTCCAAAAGCAATTAGATTTTCGCTTACCCGAGGAATATTTAGATGCCATGCGTGCTAATAACGGCAGGGAAGGTGAAGTAGGAGAAGATAGCTGGATTGTTTTATTTCCTATAGAAGAGTTGATAGAAATAAATCACGACTATCGTTTATTGATGGAGCAAATACCCGACTATTTTTTGATTGGGAAAGATTCTGCAGATACAGGCTATGCTTTTCATAAACACAATCATACATTTCATGCTTTTGGTCTTATGTCCGATTTTAGAACCGATAATATCGATTTCTCTTTAAGCAGCTTCTCAGCTTTTATAGAGTACTTATATAATTACAAGTTTGATGGATAAGGGACAAAAAAAAGGAGCCGGACTTTCGCCCGACTCCCTCACACCACATAAACCCACATTTATGAATCTTTAATCTCTTTTGCTTTTGTATTGTATTAGTCGTTTAGTAAACCCCACTCTTACAATACAAACTCCTGTTTAACTTATCTTTTGTTTTACTGAAAAAATCATCTTTTGAAAAAAAGGGGAGCCACACTCTTCGTGCGACTCCCTCACACCACATAAACCCACATTTATGAAATCTTCAATCTCTTCTTTTCGCCTTGTGATATAATAGACGGCTATTAACCTCTATCATTGCACAGGGGCTGGTTTCTTTAAGATATTTTCACTTCTATTGTACCTTTTGCCTTGGCTTCTTCCAGTTTAGGCAGGGTAACCGTTAAAATACCGTTCTCGTAGCTTGCGCCAATTTTGTCGGCCACTATCGTTTTAGGCAAGGTAAAGCTGCGTTTGAACGATGTTTGTACAAACTCTTTACGTGTAAACTTCGTGCCATCTTCCAGCTTTTCTTCTTTCGCTTCGCCGGCTATGGTTAAAAAACCATCTTCTGCCTTTACACTAAAGTTTTCTTTTGCAAAGCCCGGTGCCGAAACCTGGATGCTGTAAGCATCTTTGGTATCTTTAATGTTTACCGATGGGCCGCTGGTTTTTAAAAACTCGTTACCCAAAAAAGTTGGGAAATCGTTGTCGAAAATATTCTCAATTAAATTTGAGAAACGTGGGCTGTGAATTCTGCCGCTTTCTGGTCTTACTGTTAACATTGTCATGGTATTTTGGTTTTGGTTTTAATAAAATTGTTTGACGGTTGCATCTATTCAAACCAAATACCAACGCATATATTTGACAAAAAGTCCGTTAATTTTAAATAATTGAAGACAATTTGTCAAAATAATTGATTTTGAGGTGTCAATTTGAACCAACCGAGCCTACATAGTGTTTTGCTTTTGTCTTTGAGCCTCTGTTGTAAGATTGTATTATTGCCCTGTGAACGTGGAAGAAATACGCGACTATGCTATAACTAAAAAGGGGGTAACCGAGGGTTTCCCTTTTGGCGAAGATGTGCTCGTATTTAAGGTAATGGGCAAGATGTTTTTACTGATGGGTTTGACAAACCAGCCGGCCTACTGTAACTTAAAAATGAATGTAGACCTGGTAGAAGAATACCGTGAAAAGTATAATGATGTTAAACCCGGCTACCACATGAGCAAAAAGATGTGGAATAGCGTTTACTTTGATACCGGAACTATACCGCGTAAGGAAATACTTTGGATGATAGACCATAGTTACGATGAAGTAGTGCGGGGATTGCCTAAGAAGATTCAACTGGAGTTAAATAAAGAAATATGATAGACCTTATCCTTGTGTGTTTGTTTTGTTACCAGCTTAACCGCCTGGCGCGTGAACGTGGTATAACCCCATGGCCCTTTGTGCTAAACTACCTGGCTATCTTTTTTGTAATGATGCTGGCTTTTGTGTATGGCTTTATTGCTATATATGGCACCGATGCATTTAAAAATGAGCAGGGCATTAAGGCCGCGATGATGTTTGAGCCCTTTGCAATTATGTTCGAAGTGTTCCTGTTTATCTATTTCCGCAAGCGGATTCAGAAAACTACCCCGGGTGGCGATAACAACAATGATTATAATCCACCGGCACCACCCACTAAGGAAAAAAAGGATTTGTCGTATTTCAGATAGGTTCCAGGCAGCTATTTCTGTGCCAGCACTTCGTTGTAATACTGCAGGTATTTTTGCTGCAATGCTTTTACCGAGTATTGCTCTACTACGGTTCTGCGCCCTGCGGCGCCCATTTTCTTCCGTAATATTTCGTTGTCTATAAGGGTAGAGATGGCATTTACATACTCCTCATCGGTAGTAGCTAAAAAGCCGTTGACACCGCTTTGAATTATCTGGCTGTTAACCCCTACGGGTGACATAATGGTAGGTATCTCCAGCGCCATGTATTGCAGGCCTTTTAACCCGCACTTGCCCTTGGCCCATTCATCATCGGGCAGCGGCATAATACCAATATCGAACGAAGAGAGTTCGCGCAGTTCGTCCTGCTTATTCCAGTTCAGGCTTATTACGTCCAGCTCATCATTTTTGTAGTTGGCATCGCCTATCACTTTTATCTTAATGCGGTCGCCGTATTTCTTTTTTATTTTTAGCAGGGCAGGCACGGCAAACTTAAAATGCTGTATGGTGGTAATACTTCCGCTCCAGCCAATGCACACGCGGCCATCGCCCGGTTGTTCCATACGCTGATATTCATCGGTATCGATAGTAGTAGGCACTATGCGTATGTTGCTGTTGAATGGCTTTGCATAATCGGCCAGGTATTGATTACCTGCAAAAATCATATCGCTAAGCCCTATGATAGAAGATGTTTTGGAGGCATCTTTCAGGAAGCTGAATTTTTTATTGGCATCCGATACATTCTGCATCCAGATAGAATCATCGAAATCGAAAATCACTTTGGCTTTACTGCGCGCAAACTGCTTTTCGAAAAAAGTAGTGCCGGTCATAAAGGCCTCACGCTGTATAAAGATGATGTCGTACTGGTTGGCTTTCATCGCATCGCCCAGGCGCTTCATAAAGCACTTTAAAAATATGGTGCCTTTTTTAAACAGGTTACCCGGCGAATAGAAAATCTTATCGTCTTCGGGTGTTATCAAAAAAGAGAAGTCGTAATCGTATCCGTTCTGTTTCAAAAACTCGAGATACTGCTCGAAGCGAAAACGCTGCGACGGTGAGCGGTCGCGGCGGTGCATAGCTATGTATAATACTTTTTTCAATGTGTAGTGGTCTATCTTAAGAAACGCCGGCATGGCGTATCTACAATTAATCTTCTAACCAGAACGATGGCAGCTTTTCAGTCAACTCAATGTTCTCAAATTTCGAGCTCTTCTGAATGCCGGCCTTCTTTGCCCAGGCTTCCATTTTTGTTAAGCCTTCCAGCAGGGTTGTATTTGCCGAATCGCCAAAAATAGCCTTGGCCTTGCTATGGTCGCTATAGGCGTGTGTTACCTCGTTGCGTGCCGGCAGGTAGCGCAGTTCGCTTTTCAGGTTCATGGCTTCCATTACAGTGTGGGCCAGTTCTTTTACAGTATAGTCTTTATCGGCACCTACGTTAATTACCTGGTTATAAGCGGCCGGTATGTTTACGCAGTTGGCAATGTGCGGGGCTATGTCGCCTATATAACTAAAGGCGCGTGTTTGCATACCATCGCCAAATACCGATAACTGCTTACCCTGCATCAACTGGTTCATAAATATACCTACAACATTGCGGTAGCGGTCGCCCAGGTTCTGGTATTCGCCATATACATTGTGCGGACGGAAAATCACATAGTTTAACCCGAACATTTCGTGCGACACCTTCAGGTCCATTTCTACTGCATACTTGGCAATGCCGTATGGATCTTCGGGTACCGGTACCATATCTTCGCGCAATGGCGGCTTACCTGCACCGTAAACAGCTATAGATGAAGTGAACACAAAGCATTTTACTTTAAACTTAATAGCCAGGTTAATCAGGTTAACGCTACCTATCAGGTTATTGTTGTAGTTAAACCGTTTAATAAAGTGGCTAAGGCCTTCGGCAGCATAGGCAGCCAGGTGGTATACATATTCAAACTTATGCTCTTCGAATAGTTTCTCTAACAGCACATGGTCCATAATAGACCCCTTTACAAATTTTGCTTTGGGGTTTACGTTTTCTTCGAACCCACCGCTTAAATCATCCAGCACTACTACATCGTGCCCTAAAGCCACCAGTTCATTCGTAACATGGGCACCAATGAAGCCTGCCCCTCCTGTAATCAACGATTTTATTGCCATTTTTTTAACTTGTTAGATGGCGCCAAAAATAAACTTTACAATGGTATAACGAAGCCTTGCAGATACTCAATTACTATTACTTTTATACCCCTAAAATCATATCTGCCATGCATAGCCAAACCTTAGCCTATTTCTTTGAGCGCGACCTGCTAAAACTTAAAGAAGAATTAAACCTGTATAAAAACGAAGCCGACCTATGGGTTGTAAAAAATGGCATTAGCAACAGTGCCGGCAACCTGTGCCTGCACCTGATAGGTAATCTTAATCACTTTATAGGGGCAACCCTGGGCAACACCGGCTACGTGCGCACGCGCGAGGTTGAGTTTGCTGCCAAGGATATACCGCGCGGGAAACTGCTGGCTGATATTGATGCCGTAACCGGCATAGTAAAAACCACTCTTGGCACATTAACTGCCGATGACTTTGCTAAAGATTTCCCCCTGCGCATGCAGGATAGGGTGGTAACTACCGAACAAATGCTGCTACACCTGCTTATGCACCTGAGCTATCATTTGGGACAGATAAATTACCACCGCAGGCTTATAGCTGCTGGTTGAAACCTGCCGGTACATGATAACCGGACATTACGCAGCATTACAAGGCACATATTTGACAATTTGAAGCAGGCAGCTTATATTATACAATTGTAGCGCACCTGTATGCCAATAATGGCCTATATTTGAATATTCTTTAGTTAATAAATCCCCCGGTAATGAAAAATAATCTACTCTTATCTTTAACGTTATTGATATTCAGCGTTCCGGCCTTTTCTCAGAACGTAGGTATAGGTACCAATAACCCTCAAACCAAATTGCAGGTAGCAGGGGCAATTAGTTCTACGCCGGTTTCGGCACCAGCGCAGGCGGCTTATGTTATTCCCGATAATACCTCGGTGTTCCGTCTGACAGGCGTAGCGGGTACACAAGGTAACGCCCTTAGCATGGCCACACCAAAGGAAGGGCAATACCTTATTATTTTTAACGATGATAATGATGCCGCCACATTTGGCGGGTTTAACTTGTCTGCCGGAGCCACTATTACTTTAAATTACATAAATGGTGCCTGGCGCCTTACAGGCAGAAGTGATGCAGTAGGCCCTACCGGGGCTACGGGGGCTACCGGTTCTGCCGGAGCAACGGGCCCACAGGGTAATGCAGGTACTGCCGGTGCAAGTGGTGCCGATGGTAAAAATGCATATACAACAACTACTACTGGTTATACCCAGCCTGTATTGGGAAACAACGTATCGGTAAGCGTGGTAAACACCAGTTGGATGACAACCGGCCAGGCAGTGTTTGTGGGTGGCAGCGGTGGTTATTACATAGTAAACAGCATTGCTAACAGCACTACCGTTGTTTTAACTTATTTAGGTGGCGGCGGTACGGGTACAGTAGGCGCCGCCGGTTCTGGTGTTTCGGCATCGGGACAAACCGGAGCCCAAGGGGCAACCGGCGCGCAAGGCAATGTGGGCGCTACAGGCCCACAGGGTAGTGCAGGCCCTACAGGTGCTCAGGGTACTGCTGGTGCAACCGGCGCTCAAGGACCAACCGGTGCACAAGGTAATGCAGGAGCTACGGGCCCACAGGGTAGTGTAGGCCCTACGGGTGCTCAGGGTACTGCTGGTGCAACCGGCGCTCAAGGACCAACCGGTGCACAAGGTAATGCAGGAGCTACAGGCCCACAGGGTAGTGCAGGCCCTACAGGTGCTCAGGGTACTGCTGGTGCAACCGGCGCTCAAGGGCCAACCGGCGCACAAGGCAATGCAGGAGCCACAGGGCCGCAGGGCAATGCAGGTCCTCAGGGCCCTACCGGTTTATTAGGTGCCGGTACTGCCATAGGAAACACAACTTATTGGAATGGCACAGATTGGGTGCTTAACAGCAGCAATATTTATAATAACGGTGGTAATGTGGGTGTAGGCACAGCCTCACCGGGCACAAAACTGGATGTTACAGGAGCTATTCGCACCAATAACCAGCTCATTTCAACTGTAGCCACCGGCACTGCTCCCGTGGCTGTTAGTTCTACCACCATGGCCCCCAACCTTAACGCCGACCGTGTAGATGACAGACATCTCTCTGAAATTCAATTTCAACAGTCTGGCAGGGATTTTCCAAACGGAACACTTATACAATCAGATATTGATTACTCTGTAGTCAATGGAGACCCCTGGT
>DATGXP010000186.1:0-4347 GCA_035298845.1 Chitinophagales bacterium | reverse complement strand
GCTACGTACACCGGTTAGAGATTTCGAATAATGAGTTGAAGCAGTTTGCCCACGTAGCCTCGCACGATTTGCGCGAACCACTGCGTATGATAACCTCTTACATGGGGCTGGTGAAGAAAAGCCTGAACGACAATATAACCGAGCAGCAAACGGAGTTTATAAATTTTGCCATAGGCGGTGCCAAGCGCATGGAGTTGCTGATAATTGACTTGCTGCGCCTTGCTAAAATTGATGCTAATACAAAGGTTGAGCCTATTAAGCTTAAGAACGTGATGACCGAAATTGGCCTTAACCTGGATGTGTTATTAAAAGAAAAGAACGCTGCTATTATCTGTGATGAGTTACCAGAGATAACTGCTGACAGGACCCAAATGCTGCAGTTGTTTCAAAATATAATAGCCAATGGTATTAAATATAATGAAAGTGAAACACCCATGGTAAAGGTTACCTGTATTACAAAAAGTAATGAGGTAGAGATTGCCATTGCCGATAATGGTATAGGTATAGATGAGAACTACCACGAAAGGGTGTTTCAGATATTTCAACGTATACAAACTACCAGGGAGTATAGCGGCTCGGGTATTGGCCTTACCATCTGTAAGAAAATTGTTGACGGTATGAATGGCCGCATATTTATTGAATCGAACGTGGGTGCAGGAAGTACCTTCAGGCTGGTTTTTCCGGCCACTATTCTGGTTTAAATGCCAGCGGCAATAGTTGCACATTGTATATGACAAAACCTGCAAAGTAAACCGGAACATTTTTACACTCATTTCGTATAATATACAAAAGCACAAACACTAAACGCTTCGTAACTTATAGCTGCAGCGAAACAAATAAAAAATGTTTCCGTATGTCATAAAACAGCGTATTGCATTTGGTGTTAGGCACGCACACTCACAACCCCATTACAAAACGAAAAAGAGCAACATGAAAAAACTTAGCCACCTTGTAACTGCTGCAGCTTTATTGCTTACGTTACATGTCGATGCACAAACAAGCACTAACAGAGGGGTTCCACAGGCATTTCCTTATTCATCGCAGGTGCGCGATGCCAATGGAAATATACTTGCCAATCAAACAATAAACCTGCGTATTTCTATGCGCTCAGGTTCACCGGATGGCCCTATAGCTTATAGGGAAGTTAATCCAACCGTGACATCGCCTAATGGTATTTTTAGTGTGGTAGTGGGTGGTGGAACTATTGTGGAGGGTAACTTCGATTCAATTCCATGGGTGGCAGGTCAAATCTATCAGCAGGTAGAATTGGATGAAAGAGGCGGTACCAATTTTGTGGATATGGGTACATCTCAGTTGTTGAGCCTGCCTTATGCAATTGCTGCGGGTAACGGTGTAGAGGATGTGAAATTTGATGAGACAGGAAAGCTGAGTGTAAAATCAGCCGATGGCTCTGAAACAATCCAAAGCGATGTTTCTATTTGGTTAGCCACAGGTAATGCAGGTATGGGCCCGAATGATTTTATAGGCACAACCGATGATGCTGACCTTACATTTAAGCGTAATAATGCCGAAAGCCTACGCCTGCGCGATGAAGCGGTTACTATTCCTAACAAGTTAGGTTTAGGTGGGGTAGTGACGCCAATGACAACATTGGATGTAAACGGGGGAATGTCTTTTAGAGAAACTACAATTAATGTTACCGGTAACTATACACTCAACGTAGGCAATCGTTCGCTCATATTTCTTAACTCGAGTGTAATGCCCTACAATGCACAAATAAATCTGGTAAACGGATTGGTAAAAGGGCAGATAGTAATGATATCGGTAACTGGTACTCAGCCTTATTATGGGGTTAAATTTACGAACAGCGGCTCTGGCACCCCAAATACCAGGATAAGTTTATACGGTAATGGAATAACCAGTACCAGTGGCTCTAAAAACTATACAGATGGCAATACCATAAGTTTTCTTTGGAATGGCACAGACTGGGTGCAAATTTCATCCAGCTATACTGAGTAACATAACGTAAAAATAAAGTAAACAATAAGGGCCACCGGTTAACCGGTGGCCCTTATTGTTTTTAAAAATGAATAGCTATTCTCCAGCTATTGCTTTAATGTCTTTCACTTCCAACGTTTTCTTTTCGTTTTCATTCAATGTTACGTTTATCATAGCTACGCCCACCGCTTTTAGTGTAGATACAGAACCGGGGGCTACAACCTTTAATACTGGAAACAGCCAGCCCAGATAGGTATAGCCTTTTAGTGCATTTTTTAAGCCAGGTGTGGGTTTCATAAAACCCGGGCGGAACATATAGGCATCTTTAAAGCCCATCCTCAACAACTCATTTTCTGTTTTGCCCTTTACCCGTGCCCAGTTAAGGCGGCCGTTCTCAGTACTATCGGTACCAGCCCCTGATACATAACAAAAGGTCATACCTTTGTTATGCTTTAACAGGGTTCTGGCAACATGAATGGTTAATTCGTAAGTATTACGGTTATAATCTTCATCGCTCATGCCTACCGATGAAACACCCAGGCAAAAATAGCAGGCATTGTAGCCCTTTAACTGTTCTTCAATTGCCGACAAATCGTGAAAATTGGCATGTATTATTTCCTTTAATTTGGGATGCTTAAACCCCGATGGCTTGCGGTTAATAATCAAAACCTCTTCCACATCATTACTTTGCAGGCATTCGTGCATTACGCCCTCGCCCACCATGCCGGTAGCGCCGGTTATTATTGCTCGTATTTTCATGTCTTATTTTTTATAGCAGGCCAATTTGCGGCTTACCCCTTTTGCAGTGTTATCTCTGTTACCTCTGGTAAAATACCTACACGGCCGGGGTAAAACAAAAATCCGAAGCCACGGTTTACGTATAGGTATTGTTTACCCTCGTTATACAAGCCAGCCCACTGCTTATAGATATACTGCGAAGGGCTCCACTTAAGCCATTTGTTTTCTACACCAAACTGCGCACCATGGGTATGCCCGCTTAGCGTTAAATCTGTTTCGGGGTACTCTTTGCGCACCCGGTTATCCCAGCTGCTGGGGTCATGGCTCATTAATATTTTAAAAGGCACATCCTCGGTGCCCTTGTAGGCTACATCAAACTTGCCGTATTTGGCAAAATGCCCTCCGCCCCAGTTTTCTATACCTATTATGGCAATTTTTTGTCCATCGCGTTCCAGTATGCGGTTCTCGTTTAATAGCAGGTCCCATCCCAGATTTTTATGCGTAGCTACAAAGCGGTCAAAATTTTCCTGCTTTGCTTCGGGTGTATCCCAAGGTACATAGTCGCCATAATCGTGGTTGCCGGTTACTGATAACACACCATTCTTTGCCTGCAGCTTGTTGAACACATTCATAAACGGCTCCATCTCGCTGGTTACATTATTTACCAAGTCGCCGGTAAACAATATAAGGTCGGCATTGCTTTCGTTTATTTTTTTTATGACCTTTTCAATGGGCTCGGTGCGGGTAAAACTGCCCGAGTGTATATCCGATAGCTGAATTATCTTAAACCCGTTAAATGCATCGGGTAGGTTTGGGAACTTGATGGTTACGCGCTTAAACTGGTAGTTGTAGGCGTTTACCAATACGCCATAAATTAATGTAGCGGCAGGTATAGTAGCTACTAACAGTGCTGCTTTGCTCAGGAATTCGCTGCGGCTTATACCGCCTTCGGCCGGTGGCGAGGAGGAGAATTTGCCGGCCACGAAACGGAAGAAGCGAACAATATCTTCGGGAAAAAGGAAAAGTAATACTACCAACTTAGACAATAGTATGATTACAAATAGCAGTGCAAAGTAAGTAGCTACAGATTTAGGCAGGTATTTATAAAGCAGGGGACGGTACGACGCAAACAAGATAAATAAAGCTGCAGAGATTCCCCAGTAAAGCCATTTGGCTTTTACAATGTTTTGCGGCTGAAAAGCTGTGCGGATGGCCTGCCATCCATAATACTCAATAGTGCCATACAAGGTTAATACAATGCTAAAAAACAGGATCTGTTGCAACATTTTCTTAAATCATTTAGAGTTATCACGAATAAGTCGGCAATTTATTTCAATTTCGGTTCCAATGGTTGTGCTAACCATTAATAGTTTATAAACAGTTTTAAGATATGGGGAAATTGCGTTGGATAGTTTTATGGGGTACTTTGTTAATTGTGCAAAGCATGGCAGCTCAGTCGCTGATAGACCAGAAAAAGACCTACACACGGGCCGATACCTTACGCGGGGCGTTGCGGCCAGAGCGCACTTGCTACGATGTTACTTATTACGACCTGCAGGTTAAAATTGATACCGCTAAAAGGACGGTAACAGGTACTAACCGCATTGTGTTTAAAACGGTGGAAGATTTCAGAACCCTGCAACTGGATTT
>DATGXP010000185.1:0-1650 GCA_035298845.1 Chitinophagales bacterium | reverse complement strand
CCGCTCTCAGTTTATACTGGCGCGCAAAAAGTATCTGGCCGGCCGCGAATGGCCCGGGCGCGATTACTCGATGTACGAGGCCACCCGTAACCAGATTATTTTAGACGAAAACGGGCCTAAAGACCAGCTGAAATTGTTTTGAAACCTTCAACAGGTAGAGTTATGTGTTCCTTTCTGCCTTCATCCCTTTGTGGCTGCATTAATTTCCTGTGGTTATAACCATAAGTTAGTTGGGTTAGTTTCTCAAATCCTATTTGCCACATCGCTTTAAAAAATTAGTTTCGTGCCCCTTAATTTTTCGAAACAAACCGTTTTTAAGTAGGTATAAAGCACCATGGCAGCAGAGCAGCAAATAGCAGGTAAAGTAGAGATACACTATTTCTTTTCCGACGAATCGCATAGCATAAATGCGCAGGTGCGCAATAAGTGCGAAAGCAACCTGTTGGCTATGTTCAAAGAAATATCCTCGATATTAAACGCCCGCCTGCAGGTAGAAACTGAACCGTACCCTAACCGCAAAGGCGGTTTGGCCGAACGCTTTGTTTTAAAAGCACGCAGCCCTTATATGCAGAATTTTGCTGCCGGCTTGTTTTACGATATGCTGCCGCTGGAAATTGATCTTGAAAAAACTGTAAACGAAGAGGATAAAGAAGAAACCAAAAACAGGATAGAGAACCTGCGCCGCGAGCTGCGCCAGGCCGAGCGCGATGAAAATGTAGAAGTAGACATGGAAAACGTGCTCTATATTTTTGAGCACAACCTGAAGATAAACAAGCTTAAGTCAAATTTTTATAAGCAATTGGCCGGTTACGATAAAGTGGTTAAAGTATCTGTTCAGTTGTTTGATGGCGAAGAGGGCCACGCACTAGGGCCAGGTGCTGTGGTAGAAAGCAGCCAGTTTAGCAGTTTTGTATTAAAAGCCGATGTGCTTAAGCCCGAACTGGATGAAGAGGCTACTATTGATATTGTAAGCCCTGTACTTACCGATGGCAACTATAAGTGGAAAGGTATTTATGTGCAGGATAACAAGACCATTAGCTTTGCAATGAAGGACGAAGCGTTTAAAACAGAAGTAGTTAAAAACGCTACCCCGTTTAAAAATGGCACACGCATTACCTGCCAGTTAGAAAAAGCCCGCAAAATGAACGAGTTTGGCGAAGTAGTGGTAACCGGTTATTCCGTTTTACTGGTATCTAAACGCCAGGACGGTACCGAGGTAGTAGAAACCCCGCAAGGCAAAGCCCCTAAAAAGAAAAAGGAGCCCGAAATGCAACAGCTTGATTTATTCGGCAGCCTGTTTAACTAATTACGCTCCATAAATATTTCTTTAGCCGCAGACATGTGTTGGTGACTTTTTAAAGTTACCTCATCCCCGGTTTATCCACCGCAGCACCCTTGTATTATCTCCTTTTTAACTGTATTTTCGCGCACTTAAAAGAGAACCTATGTCTAAAATACAAATGATGCTGGACGAGTATGGCAGCAGTCACCAGAATGCTACAAACAAGGCTATACACTGGGTATGTGTGCCGCTGATATTTTTTAGCATAGTAGGGCTGTTTTGGAGCATACAGTTGCCTGTTCAAATTACAACAAATGTTAAGTTGAACTTTGCCATGTTTATGCTGGCGGGTGTTACGGTTTATTATT
>DATGXP010000184.1:0-2727 GCA_035298845.1 Chitinophagales bacterium | reverse complement strand
CAACGAGTACCGCCTTCTATATGAATTTCTTTTAAAGCAAATTATTGCCCGCCAATCTTTGGATAAGGAAGTGGATACGGCGGAATTACTCAGCTATTTGCTAACAATAAATGCGTATGAGCTTTTTGAGGATGAGTACAATGCCATGTGGCAAAAGGCTATTAAGCAGGATGATATTGACTTGTTGGTACGGTTAAGCGATTTGAACCTTACTTACTATTTAACAGGCAAAAGCCAGTCGATAGCCAATGCCGAGTATTTGAGCAAGCTTTCGCAGCAGCGGCTTAGTTTGCTTCAGGTGCAGTTTCTGCGGAACATCCGCAAAGAAGAAATAAGACTGAAGCTTGCTGAGCGGGTTGTTTCTGCCTATAAAAAGGTGGTAGATGCAAGCACCCCACTTAACAGCATAAACTTAGCTGTGTTGGAAAAGAACGATTTGTATGCCCAGTATTTAAGCATGCGGGCACAGATAAATTTTGCGTTTGGAGAACAGAAGATAAAGCTGCTGAAAGCCATTATTGCAGATGAAGAGTTGATTAAAAAGTATGAACCATCGGCGGAAGAAGCATTATGCCGCTTTTTGATAAACCTTGCGCAGGAGTACTATCTGAACCTTAATTTTAAAGACTCGCTTGTTTACTATAAAAAGGCATATACTTATTTTAATAATGTGCCGGTTTCGGTGCGCGAGGTATTGATGATAAACTACATCATGTCGCTTATGCGCAATGGTGAGTTTGATATAGCCCGTCAGTTAGCCACCGCGAATGCCGGCCTTATGCTTAATAGTAAGGTTTTGGCAAGCCGTTCTTCGTTTTTATTAGCTATGCTTAATCTTTATGCGCGCAATGCAGATGCCGCAGAGCAATATGTAAAACTTGACAGCAAGAAGGACGGCAGCGAATTTTATTACTTTATGCGTTTGGTGCTTTCGGCAGCGTATTATCTACGCGGCGATATTGACCTTGCAGAGCGGGAGGCAATTAATTTAGACCAGGCTGTAAATTATGAGCTAAACCGCGATAAGAATTTCCAGACACAGATAAGTAAGCCTATTATATCAACCTTCCGTAAGTTTTATTCTATTGTGCAAAGCCGCAGAATCAGCATAAAAAAGGAATTGAAAAAGCTGCACAGCGAAATAAGCGGTTCGCAAAATTCAAAAAGCGATCAATCGCCTAATTCGTTATTGGTAGAGTGGCTGGTAGAACAGATTAGAGCCAAATGTTACGATTAAAAATTGCTTTTAAACAAGCTGCGTTTTGCTTCAGCTACAAAGGTACTAAAAGCCGCAGTAGGTTGTTTTGCTTGTGCATGTAAATAATTTAAATGTCAGGCAGCTAGCTGAGTAACGATAACACAGAATAGAAGTATTTAATTACTTACGTAGCCCACATCAGATATTAGTTAGCAATAAGTTAGTAATACAAGATGAATAGAAACATCGCCTATAAAGATGCTAATGAGTTTAACCTGGTCATAAACGGTTCGATAACTCTATCGCTAGGCCTACAGAATGTCACCACTGCCTACCTATGTAGAACAGCGGTGACATTTTTTTGAACGGCACTTTTTACGTCCAGCGCAGGTTAATTACCTGCGCCCGTAGAAATTTATTATTCGCGGTACTCATCTATTTAGCGGTTCGGATGCCATTTTGCTGCATCAATAGCTTAAGTTCGTCTAGCTGTAGTTTTAGCTGGTTAACTTCTGTAGCATCAGCCTTGGCGTTCAACTGTGTTTTTAGCGTGTTGTTTTCGGCATCCAGCTGCTGTATCTTTTTAAGCAACTCCTGTGTGGCAGATATATTCAGTGTAGTCAGCGCTTCGTAATCTACCGAGCGGAAATCATCTACCTGTTTGCCGTATACAAATACCTTTCCTGTATCAGCAGCATCTACCTTAATAGTAGTACCGGTAGCGGCCAGTACTTTAATCACCTCGGTGCGGTTGGCAAATACCAGCTTAACCATATCACCTGCTTGCAGGCTATTGGCAACTGTTATTATACCATCTTTTATTTCTGCCAGTTGGAATACATCGGGCACAGTACCTATTGATTTTGTAACAGCCGATGGATAGATTGCTTCCAGCTCCTGAGCTATTACTTTTTTAATAGTACGCTTGCCTTTTTCAATAGTATCTATAAACCGGTAGTCGGTTACCTGTATGCTGCTTAGTGTTTGCAGGTCGGCAGCAGTATTGGTGCGGTTAAGTATGTGTTTAATACGTGCATCGCTCATAGCGTTAAACTCGGTAGCCAATATACGTCCGCTGGCGCGTATAGATATATCGGGTGTTTGATTGCTGCTTATGTTACCGGTGCTACCGCTCTGGTTAAGGTAGCCGTAGTTGCTTATCGTGCGTTGGGTGGTCAGGCCTACTTCTAGCGGATAAGCCGGTGTAATGCCACCAATACCTACAAAGCCGTTGCCGCATATGCGCATTTTTTCGCTGGGTGTTACATCCAGCGATGATGAACTACCCAGGGGTGTGGCTGTTTTAAAAATGATAGTAGAGCCGTTGTTGCTAACCCCGCTGCCGTTACCGGTAGCTATACCACCACTCAATACCAGGTCGCCGCCGTTTTTATCCAATGCGCCCGATGGTGCACCACCGGCTTGTATAGTCAGGCTGCTTCCGTTATTGCTGGTTGTGGTGGTGCGCTCTACGTGTATGGTTTGGGCAGCGCTTCCGTTGAAGGATAAATTGGCTGTAGGTGTAGCAG
>DATGXP010000183.1:0-4623 GCA_035298845.1 Chitinophagales bacterium | reverse complement strand
ATGGCGCCGGGTTGCATCTTGATGTTCCAAACGGCAACGTGGTTTTGGGGATTGGCAGCCCATGAATTGGGGGGTGGCGAAACAGCGGTGCGTCCACCAATGGCACCCGCTATTACTTCAATATTGCTGATTTTACTGTTTTTATCTTTATACGTGTAATTGGGTATAGACTCTGCCCACAGCATTTTAAAATGTGGCTCTACCATTTTATTATGCTTAGGCAGGTTTAGCCATATCTGGAACAACTCCATGGTATTGTCCTTATCCTTATGAATAAGTGGAAACATTTCGGAATGCTGCACGCCCTTACCGGCGGTCATCCACTGCACATCACCATTACCATACCGGCCACTGGCTCCCATGCTATCGGCATGGTCTACCAGGCCTTTACGCACTACGGTTATGGTTTCGAAGCCGCGGTGCGGGTGACCAGGAAACCCCGGCACTACCTTGCCGTGGTACATCCTGAATCCATCCTTAATAATAAAATCATCGCCCATATGGCGACCGTTAAGCGATGAAGCAGGTGGCCCCATGGCTTCATTGCCGGCAGGAAAGTGGTCTTCATGGTGTACGCAAAACAAAAACGGGTCAGCGGTTTCCCACTGAAAGCCCATGGCTTTAATACTCTTAATCGGGTCAGTTTTCATTTTAGATATAGGTTGAAAGCTCTCTTTTAAACTTCTGGCAGCATTAACCAGAGGTAAAGCAGTAAGCGAAGTTACCGCCAGAGAAAGGCGTGTGATAAAACTACGGCGTGGTAATTGATTATCCATAAATTCAACAATTTTAAAATGAAGGTAAACACAAAAAGGCTTATTTGCGAAATTGTGCAGGCAAAGGAATTGCGCTTGTATCAATTATTAACAAGCCTGTGCCGCATAGCTTTAAAATTTCAATTTATTTGTCCTATGAAAATAACGACCTGCCTGTTACTAATGGTAGCTTTTGGTGCCAGTTGCCAAACAATGAAACCCGATGCTAAACACCCGGAGAAGAATGGACCAATAATAGTAAGTCTGGAACATACTCCCTGCTTTGGCCGGTGCCCTGTTTATGATATAAAACTCTATGAGAACGGAATACTTATATACAATGCCGTGAAGAATACAGATACAACCGGTTGCTTTTATGCGGTTTTAAATAAAGATGAAGTGACTGCAATAAAGGACAAATTCAATAAATCGGGATTTATGCAAATGGCCGACAGATACCCGGAAGATAATCGTGCCCCCACCGATTTACCCTCGATTGTGCTCTATTTTAACAATGGAACAGCACAAAAGACGGTAAGAGATAAACGCTGGGAAACACCCATAGCTCTGGCCGAATTGCAAACTATTATAGAGGAGTTGGTGCGTAATAAAAAATTACAAAACTGTGACACTAAAAATTAATGCACACTTAATGTCAATTCAAAAATTCGGTTACTTTTGGCATCCGATTCTTTAAAATTTTAAATCAAAACCAACAAGCAAAATGAGAAATTATTTACTGTTTATGTCTCTGTTGACCGCCGGCTTGTTCTCAAATGCGCAGCAACAATACTCGCATAAAGATAACAAGGCCTTAAGGTTAGTTGAAAGACCAGTAGTAATGCAAGGTAATCATACACCTGCTAACACTACTCCACGCCCACAGCACCGCGACTCCCGCGCGTTGGGCACCGTTCTTAACTCACAACGTATTGGTAGTGCAGGTAACCTGCTTACCGTTATCGACGGAGGTTGCAATCAGATAGATGTAAATGATTCATTGAACGCAGTTGTATTCATTCACCGTAATGATAACACACTAATACCTGCAACAGGTAACGTGGCACAATACCGTTACGATATATCTAAAAACCGTGGTACTACATGGTTGAGCGATATTGGCCCAATTACTAATGACCCAAGCATAGATAACGACCTTATCAATGGGCGTTTTCCGCAGGCTGTAATTTATAACCGTCCCGGCAATACCAATGTAGACAGTGCATACCTGGTGTACTCTGGTACATGGCACGATAACAATACATGGAGCGGACAAATGCGCGGCCGTGGTAAACTGAGCGGCCAAATACCTTCGTTCAACGTACACATCGACCCTATCAACAACAAAGAAGTAGCGATTGCTACCGGTATGTGTAAAGGTGCGCCAGGCGTATTTTGGAATGTAAATGCTGCCTACAATGGTACATTTACTGCAGGTGCCGATGCTATCACCAGCGGTCTTATCATCCAAAAAGGTGTTTGGAACAACAATACTAAAGATGTTGACTGGACAGATCAATTAATTACCCAATCATTCGTAAATCAGGATAACAGCGGTGCTACCGTTTCTGCTGCAACTTCTTTCCAAATTGCATTTGACCCTACAGGTCAGTACGGATGGGTATCTATATTAGGCGATATCACTGCCGATAACGATAGCGTTTATAATCCTATTTTTTGGAAAACAGTGGATGGTGGTACTAACTGGACCGGACCAATCGTAGTTGATTTAAAACTGGTTCAAGGTGTAGTAGGTGCATTAAATCCTACAATTATAACCGGCGATCCTGCTTCTTTAAACCCTACAACAGCTTTCGAATCTGACTTAACGGTTGACGTAAACGGCAACCCTCACTTACTTACTACAGTAGGTAGCGGCTCTGAATACTCTATTCAAACAGCAGGCTACACCGTATGGGATATTACTTACGATGCGGGTGCTATTGCTGGTTGTAACTGGAAAGGTATTCGTCTGGCCGATATAGGAACGCTTAGAGGTACCTTTACCAACGAAAATCCTGGTCAAACCATGGATAACCGCCCTATTATTTCGCGTTCAGAAGATGCACACAAAATTTTCTTCTTCTGGTTAGAAACTGACTATACTGTACACGCAGATCCATTGGATAGAGCCAATGATAGTCCTGACCTTTTTGCAAGAGCTATTGATGTAGTGGACGAAACAATGACAGCAACAGTTAACTTAACTACTCAGGATACACTATGGAGCGGTTACTCTGCTAATAGCGAAGTGGGTGTATTTGGTGGCGCTTTGTTCCCGGTAGTTAGCCAAACTGCCCTGAAGAACGGTAGCACCTATAATGTACCTTTAGTGCTTACACAGCCAGATTACAACCACGACCCTACCTTAGGCCTGGGTTCAAGCGAAGCTCCTGCAGCTTTCTGGTACGTAGATAATATCAACTTTGCTGCCGGCGATTTCAGCCAGAACTTAGATCAAGTTGCACCTACTATTACGCTTAACGGACCAGATACAGTAACTGTACTTTTGAACGGTACTTATACTGAAGATGGTGCTACTGCATTTGACTGCACAGATGGTGTAATTACTCCGGTAATTCAAAATGCACCTAACACAGCTGTGGGCGATATTTACGAAGTACTTTACATAGCAACAGATGCAGCTGGCAACAGCGATACTGTTAAGCGTGTAGTTATAGTTGGTGCTATTCCGGTAGCTGACTTCTCTTTCAATACTCCTCAAGTTGGTTACAAGGTGCAATTCCTTGACCAATCTAGCTATAACCCTTATGCATGGGTATGGTCGTTTGGCGATGGCGGTGGCTCATTAAACCAAAATCCATTGAAAACATACACTACCAATGCGGTATTCAATGTTTGTTTAACAGCTACTAACAGCTTTGGTACCTCTCCGCAGGTTTGTAAAGATGTAACTGTATTTGGTGTTGGTATCAGCGATCCAGAGTTAGAGCAACAAATCTCAATGTTCCCTAACCCTACCAACGGAAAAGTTTCTATCAACTTCCAGGGCGATGTTACCCGCCAGATGACTGTGTCGGTTTACAACATGCTGGGCGAAGTAGTGGTTAACCCTACTACTTACAAGGCTGGTACTACTAACATGACATTTGATGTATCTAACGTAGCTAACGGTGTTTACTTGGTTAAAATACAAAATGACAAGTCAACTGCTATCAAGCAATTGACTGTTAACCATAAGTAATCTATTCTTTTTAGAAAAAAAGGGCTCCTCATAAGGGAGCCCTTTTTTTTGAGTGTCTTGCATAAAAAATTCATCGGATTGTTATTGCATGGATACAAAACCAAAAATCACTTTTTTTTGGCTGCTATCATGCCCTGATGGAGCAAAACACAAATTTGCTATAGATAGATTATAAAGATGTCATTGCTATTAGCACTGCCTCCAAATCTTCGGGAGTGTCAATAGGCGTGCTTATATGAGTCGTAACAGCACATTTGATAGCATAGCCATTTTCGAGCCAACGAAGTTGCTCCAGGCTCTCGGTAGTTTCAAGGGGGGTTGGTGCGAGCGCTACTACTTCCAGTAACACATTTTTGGTGAAGGCATAAATACCTACATGAATATTAAACTCCAACTCATCAAAGTGGGCTTTTGAAATAGGATTTGGGATAATACTACGGCTGAAATACAGAGCCTCATTATTCTTATCAACCACTACTTTAACCCGTGCCGGATTTTTTAGCTCATCATCCCAATCAGTTTTGCGTATTAGTGTAGCAATTTTAACATGCCCGGACATAAAGCATGCAGCCAGGGTATCTATTTGGGTGGGGTCTAAAAAAGGCTCATCGCCTTGTATATTTATAATCACATCGGCATCCAGTTGCAGTGCAACCTCTGCAC
>DATGXP010000182.1:0-3634 GCA_035298845.1 Chitinophagales bacterium | reverse complement strand
ATAATGCGGGTGCAACCGCAATGGATGGAATGAATATTCAGGTGTATGGGCTGCCGACAGTAAATGCAGGCCCCGATGTATTCACCTGCCAGCCGCAGGTGCAGTTGAGTGCCGCTATTATGCCCGGGCAAAACGGAGCAGAACCTGTTTGTTCCGGCACTAATTTATTTGCAGAGGTGGGGCACGATACGCTCATGTTCCCGTTTATACCTTTAACCCACCCGGGAGTATTGAGTGCTTATGCGCAAAGCTACCGCAACCAAATGCTGTATACAGCAGCTGAACTTACAGCGGCTATGGGCGGTGCACATACAATAAATAAGATAGGATTTAATGTAACCCGTTTTGGCTCGAGTGCTTTTTTGCAAGGTTATACTATACGGATGACTTCAACTAGTCAAACAACTTTAACTGCATGGACCGATACTCTTATTGCTTATTATGCCACTGCCGGTATTGCACCAGTGCCAGGCTGGAACATAATTACGCTGGCTAACGGCTTTGCCTGGGATGGAGTAAGCAATGTGATAGTAGATATTTGTATGTATGCGCCAAATACATTTGGTAACCAGCCCAATGATGTGGCATGCAGTCTTACACCCACTAATAGTTATTTATATAGCTACGGCAGTGCTGATCAATGCAGTGGATTATATCCCGCCACGGCGTCTAACTTGCGGCCTAATATCCGGTTTGGATATTGCGATGCACAGGTGTTGCCCTACACTATTAACTGGTCGCCGGCTAACGTACTGAGCGACGCACATGTGGCTAACCCTATGGCTACACTACAGAGTGCTACTACCTTTCAGGTAACGGTAACCGGTGCCGGTGGCTGTACGGCTACAGATGCCGTGAACGTAAATGTATCCAACCTACAACTGATTGCAGATTCTGCCAGGGATGCTACTTGTGCTTATGTGGGCGATGGTAAAATATATGTGCATGCCAGCGGGGGCGCAGCACCTTATACATATTCAGTGAATGGCGGCCCGCAGCAGCAAAGCGGTGTGTTTACAGGGCTTTTTTTCGGTAGTTACCTGGTAATGGTGCAGGATGGTAATGGATGTACGGATACACTGCATATTAATTTGAATAGTGGCTATGATGTTACGGGCAGTATAATTTCGCAAACTTTGGCTGGCTGCTTAGGTGGATCTGTAACTTTACAGGCGGGCAATGGTACTGCACCGTATGAGTATAGCCTGGATATGGTTAACTATCAAACCTCGCCTGTATTTACCAATGTGCAGCCGGGAAGCTATACCATTGTTATGCGCGATGCTAACGGATGCAGGGCGCAATTGCCATTTACCATGAACTTAAATGGCGGAATAGAAATTGTAATAACGAACGATGGCGATGGTGTTTTTCCCGACACATTAAACGCAGTAGGCCATAATAGCTGCGCCCCCTATACCTACAACTGGAGCAATGGTGCAACTACGCAACAAAGCGAAATAACCAGCAGCGGCAGCTATTCTATAACGGTTAGCGATTGTGACGGTTGCACTGCTTCGCTAACGGTAAGTACCGAAATAAATGCCACTGTAAATTTGATAAATGTAACCTGCAATGGTTTAGGAGATGGCAGGGCGTATTTTGCAGCCACGGGAGGTATACCGCCTTACCAATATAGTATAGATGGAGGTAGTACCTTTCAATCTTCCCCCGAATTTACCAGCCTGGTGCCGGGCCAATACACCGGTGTGATAACCGATGCCGGTGCCGCTTATTTTTCTTATCCCTTCTCTATTACCCAGCGCGGGCCGCTGGTGATAGATTCGGTGGTTGTGGTAGATGCGCAATGCATAGGTATTAACAACGGCTCGGTATGCATATATGCTACCGGCGATGGTATCAAGGAGTACTTTATACCTTTCCAAACATCTCTACAGCCTTGTTTTACTTCGTTGCCACCCGGTAGCGGTATTGTCAGCGTAACAGACTCCAACAACTGTCAGCGTTTTAGTAATTACGTAATAGAAGCGGTGCAAACCATAGATATAGATACCGTGAGCATTACACCGGTTAGTTGCTATGGTGTTAATGATGGAGGGGTGCATATTTCGGTAAGTGGTGGCACACCGGCGTATAACTACACCTGGAGCCCTACCGGTAACGGTGATGACCTTACCGGCCTTAGTGCCGGCGCTTATAGCGTTACTGCGATGGATATGAGTGGTTGTTACGCTACCGGTATTTATATTGTAAACCAGCCTACTCAACTGCAATTATCTGCAGTAGTAACTAATGTGGATTGCTATGGTTCGCCTACCGGTGCTATAGATTTAACGGCCTCGGGTGGAACACCAGCCTATAACTATAACTGGAACCCGGGCAATATTTTTATTGATGACCCAACCGGACTTGCGGCTGGCACATATAATGTTACGGTAATGGATATGAATGGTTGTTATGCTACAGCAAGTTACGTTGTTAGCGAACCAAGTCATTTGCAGATAAGCAGTATAACTACCACTAATGTAACCTGCTATGGTGCTATGAATGGCAGTGCGTGCGTGCAGGCAGTCGGCGGAGCGGGTACTGTTACTTATATGTGGAACACTTCCCCGGCTTTTAACGGAATGTGCATCACTAATATTCCTGCGGGTAGCTACGGCGTAACTGTGTATGATGGAAATGCCTGCAGCGCTACCGGTACAGCTACTGTAACAGAACCCGCGCAGTTTACTGCCTACCTGGAATCGACTAACGATGGCCTATTGCCTGATACCTTACTTACCATTTATAGCGGCGGCATACCTCCTTATTCATTTTTGGGCAGCAATGCTACTACGGTGCCTGTTATGTATATAGATTCTTCGGAGCTGGCCAGTTGCTTTTCTGCTATGGTAACTGATTCTAACGGCTGTAGTGCTTACACCGATACTATATGCTACGATTGCGTAAGTGGAGGCTGTGTATGGCCCGGCGACGCTGATAACAATGGTATAGCCGATAATAACGACCTGCTGCCTATCGGCCTGGCCTATGGCACTGCGGGCATTTACCGCTACCAGCAGGGTACGCAGTGGCTGGGGTATATAGCTACCAACTGGCCCGATACACTTGCCGATGGCACTAACTACAAGCATATAGATTGTAACGGTAACGGTATTATTAATGCCGATGATACGTTGGCTATTATACAAAACTACGGGCTGGTGCATAACAAAACCGAAGATGAAATTGAATGGCGCATGAATGCGCCTGCCTTGCTGGTAGAACTGCAACCCGATACCACACAGGCCGGTGATACCATGTATGCCAACGTGCTGCTGGGCGATGCTAATATGGCTGCGGCCAATGTATATGGCCTTGCATTTACTATTAACTACGATGTAAATGTGGTAGATACCCTGCGCACCCGCGCCGTGTTTGGCAACTCGTGGCTGGGTACTGTTACCGATAAAATAAGTATAGCCAAAGACCTGAAACAAGGCCAGATAAAATGTGCTGTAACACGTATAGACCACATCAGCCGCACCGGTGCAGGGCAGATAGGGCAGGCTACCTTTGTAATTACCACCGATAATATCAACGGTAAAAACATGGCTTACTATAAAATGCATGTATGGCTAAGCGATGTAATGATGATAGATAACCTGGGGCAGATATTGGAGGTAAATGC
>DATGXP010000181.1:0-9407 GCA_035298845.1 Chitinophagales bacterium | reverse complement strand
GCCCATATCCAGCATACGGTCGGCTTCATCCAGAACAAACAATTTTATCTGGTTAAGGTGTACGTGGCGTTGGTTCATTAAATCGAGTAAGCGGCCCGGAGTAGCTATCAAAATATCAACTCCGCGCTTTAATGCCTCTACCTGCGAGTGTTGCGATACGCCACCAAAAATTACTACGTGCCTCAGGTGGCAGTTTTTGCCATAGGCAGCAAAACTCTCACCTATCTGCACAGCCAATTCGCGTGTGGGTGTTAGTATAAGGGCATGTATAGGGCGTGGGTGTGTGTGGCCGCGCTGTTCGGTTATGTGTTTTTGGCCGGCGTTTTCGCCTTCCAGTATTTGTATAATAGGAATAGCAAAGGCAGCCGTTTTTCCGGTACCGGTTTGGGCGCAGCCCAATAAGTCGCGGCGGTTAAGTACTATAGGAATAGCCTGCTCCTGTATAGGGGTAGGTTTGGTATATCCCTCGGCTTTAAGCGCGCGTACAATAGGTTCAATTATGTTTAATTTTTCGAATGGCATGTTATGGTAAATAATAAATGGTTAGTAGTAAATAATAAAACGTTGGTAAAATGAGATGGTGAAAGGGTTTAAATTTGAGAGGAAAGGAGAGGATTCCCGACCGCTATTTTTGATACATTGTTTGCAAATATAGCAATTTTCTGTACATGCCTGTTTTGAGGTGGGTGTGCAGGTTACCACACCTCTTTTATCTGCTGAGCAATGTTATTGAACACAAAGCTATCACCCGCCTTTCGGTCTATCATTTTAATACCAATAGGCGAGGAGGCTGCAATAGCCAGGTATTTTTTATCGCCCAGCATGATGGTGCCCGCGCTTATAGAGATATAAAAACTATTCTTATCTGTAATAACCAGGCTGCCCGGTTGTACCTTATCCGTTGCCTTATCGGCATTAATTAATTGCAGCAACTGCTTTTGCTTTACGGCCTCTGCCAGTGCTGCAGAGTGTTTGTCTACATCCTGCTGTATCATCTCGCGGGTGGTTTCGTATTTATCACCGGCGCTGCTTTTGGTTTCTTCATTGGCCGAACTATTGGCCATATCAAGCGCTAATTGCGCTGTGGCAATGCGCTGTTCAATGTATTGCAGGCAAAGGTTATGTAGTTGGGGTTTTATCTTCAACACTGCTTCTGAATAATTGATAATTGGTTAATGGTAATTAATACCCGTACTTCTCTTTCCAAAGTTTCTTCATATGGGCGCGCATTTCGGCTTCGCGGGCATTGTTGCCGGGCTCGAACAGCTTAGTGCCTTTTATTTTATCGGGCAAAAACTCCTGCTCTACAAAGTTGTTTTCAAAACTGTGCGCATACTTATACTCCTTACCGTAATTTAAATCCTTCATTAGTTTGGTAGGCGCATTGCGTATGTGCAGCGGCACCGATAGGTCACCGGTTTGTTGTACCAATTGCATTGCTGCACCTATAGCGGTGGTAGCTGCGTTACTCTTAGCCGATGTAGCCAGGTATATAACCGTTTGCGAAAGTATAAGGTTGCACTCCGGGTAGCCTATCATAGTAACCGCCTGAAAGCAACTGGTAGCCAGCAGCAGCGCATTGGGGTTGGCATTGCCAATGTCTTCGCTGGCAAGTATCAGCAGCCGGCGGGCAATAAACTTAGGGTCTTCGCCACCGCTTATCATGCGCGCCAGGTAATACAGGGCCGCGTTGGGGTCACTTCCGCGGATTGACTTGATAAAAGCCGATATGATATCGTAGTGCTGCTCGCCACTTTTATCATATATGGCCATCTTCTGTTGTATAACCCCCTCTACCAGTTCGTTGGTTATCTGCTGTTGTTTGCCATCGGCAGCATTTACCACCAATTCAAGTACATTCAGCAGTTTACGGGCATCGCCGCCCGAATACTTTAACAGCGCCTCGGTTTCTTTTACTTCTATATTCTTTTTAGAAAGCACTTCATCGTGTGCCAGTGCATGTTTTATCAGTTGCTCCAACTCTTCGCGCTCCAATGGTTTAAGCACATACACCTGGCTGCGCGATAGTAACGCCGATATAACTTCAAACGATGGGTTTTCGGTAGTAGCGCCAAACAGGATAATAATGCCTTTTTCTACGGCCCCCAGCAAGGCATCCTGCTGCGCCTTATTAAACCGGTGTATTTCATCAATAAACAATATGGCTTTACCGTTGGCGGTAGCCTCTTCTATTACCCGGCGTACTTCTTTTACACCACTGTCGATAGCGCTTAATTGATAGAAAGGCAGGTTTATCTGCTCGGCTATAAAGCGGGCCAGCGATGTTTTGCCCACACCCGGCGGGCCCCAAAAAATGATGGATGGAATATTGCCGCTCTCTATCAGTTTGCGCAATACTTTACCCTCGCCAATCAGGTGCTGCTGGCCTACAAATTCAGCTATTGTTTTCGGGCGAAGACGTTCGGGAAGTGGAGGCAACATAATTCTACTACGGCTTTATTATTCAATACTGTTTTACCTGTCAAACTTAGTAATACTATTATGGTTATTGAAAAATAATGGGTGGCAGCGCTTGTTACCCAATCGGCGGTACTGTGTATTGTTTTCCTCAATAGCATGGTTCATAATAACTGTTTAAACGGAATAGTGGCGTTAAAACGGGGTATAAGGAGGCTGGCACATCTTATGTCCTGTTTGGTACCGTACATTCTTACTCGCTCATTTAAAAACCAACTGTTATGAAAGCCATATTCAAAGCATCCCTTCTTTTGTTGTTATCAATTCCCTTTTTTGCAATTGCGCAGCAGCAGGACCAACTTAAGCAGCAACAAAAACAGCCGAAACTAACATCGTATGATTCTGATGGCGATGGTATTCCCGATTCTACCGATCAATGTGTATTGCTCAAAGGCAGTAAAGATTTTAAAGGCTGTCCTTATCAAAAGAAGGTAACTACCATAGACCGCGACGGCGATGGATTGAAAGATGCATTGGATAAATGCCCCGATATGTTTGGTCTGGAAACTAACCATGGCTGTCCGGAAACTGAAACACCTAAAAATACCAAAGAACGCTCAAGTATCATTGATGAAGGAAGCAGCCTGTTTACTACTACCTCATCTTTATCTACCGAGGAAGATGAAATTTTTAAAACCACCCTTTCAAATATAATGACCGGCTCTATTGCTGCTTTAGCTGCTGAAAAAGACCAGTTATCTATTGCCAGTAATGCAGAAGGGGGAATTCCGGCAGCATCGTGTTTACCGGGTGCCAAAAAATGCTATCTCAGCAATAACTCCAAAACCTTTTACGCCGATTTTGGTATTTATACCAGCCAGGAAACTGCTGCTGCCAAATATTACGCCTTGCGCAAAAGGTTGAATGAGACGCTAAGACCCGATGAATGGAACGGCAAAGAAACTGAAACCGGTGGCTATATTGATAAGTTTGAATTAACTCCCAAAATTAAAACTACGAGTTCGCCTATTGTAACCACGCATGTGGATCGTATGAACGACACCTACAGGGTTTATATTACAGTAGAACGCGAATAAAAATCACCATTATGAAAACCATCTTATTGCTATTGCTTACCGTGGCCGGAAACATACTTTCCGCACAAAATTACCTGGCTCAACAAGGTAAAATTCATTTCCACTCCGATGCGCCCATAGAAGATATTGATGCTGAGTCGAGTGCTGCTACTTGCTTGTTTGACCCTACAACAAAAAAGGTAGTTGCCAAAGTGGAGATAAAAACTTTTGTTTTTCCTAAACCTTTGATGCAACAACATTTTAATGAAAGCTACCTCGAAAGCGATAAATACCCCGAGGCTTTAATTGATGGCGTGTTGGTGGGCGATGTGCCCAAAAAGGATGGGGTATACAAAGTTACATTAAAAGCCACTTTTGATTTACATGGTGTAAAGCAGCAGCGTATAATACCCGCACAAATAACTATGAAAGGGGGGCAGCCGGTTAAGGCTTATGCTGCCTTTGATGTGAAACTTGCCGACCACAATATTAAGATACCTACTGCTGTGGTAATGAAAATTGCAGAAGTGATAAAAGTGGATGCTACTTTTGTTTTTAATAAAGTAAAGTAATTCTGCTTTTTAGCAACGTTTCACATATTCAGTAAGTTAGTTTTATCCGCTTTTTGTTATTTACCTATTAATACAGATATTGCGCTACTGACATACAATAGTAACGCATATTAACCCCGGTGAAGAGAGAAATTAGCAATGTATTATTGGCAGATGATGATGAGGATGACCGCATGCTATTTGCCGAGGCTGTGGCTGAGTTGCCCCTTAATTTAAAATTTACTACTGTAAATGATGGGGAGGCTCTTATGCGGTTTCTGGTTCAGTGTAACGGCGCGCTTCCTTGCGTATTATTTATGGATTTGAACATGCCCCGCAAAAACGGGTTTGAATGCTTGAAAGAAATAAAGAGACACGAACACCTTAAACAGCTATCGGTGGTGATATATTCTACATCGTATGAGACTGGAATAGTGGATCAGTTGCGGCAAGAAGGGGCGCAGTATTATCTACGCAAGCCCTCTCAATTCGAACAGCTTAAGCAGGTAATTTACGATACGCTTACTCAAATTGAAAAGTCAGACGGAGTAGCCCCCACCTCCGAAAATTTTGTAATATATTCTTAACAGCGAACGCAGGGTTTTCTATGTGTGCTAAATCTGTAAATAATTTTCAGTTTCTATCGGGAAGTGGCGAAATGGCCACACTTACCCGCAAAAAGGATTGGTCGGGTACGCCGGTGGGCCCCATAGAAACATGGCCACAGAGCCTTCGTACTACTATTGGTATTATTTTAAGCTCTAAGTTTCCCATGTTTTTGTGGTGGGGGCCTGAGCTTACCTGCTTTTATAACGATGCTTACCGGCCCAGCCTTGGGCAGCAAGATAAGCACCCGTCTATACTAGGTATGCCTGCTAAGGAAGCATGGCCTGAAATATGGGACACCATATCGCCACTCATAAACCAGGTATTGGCAGGTGGCGAAGCTACATGGAGTGCCGACCAACTCATCCCTATTTACCGCAATGGAAGACTTGAAGATGTATACTGGACATTTAGCTACAGTCCGGTAAATGATGAAAATGGCAAAGTAGCCGGTGTATTGGTTATTTGTAACGAAACAACGGAGGCTGTTGCTAACCGGAGAAAGTTGGAAGAAAGTGAAAGGCGTTTTCGTAATATTGTTAAGCAGGCGCCCCTGGGTATCACTATTTTACAGGGCAAAGATTTTATTCCCTTAATGGCTAACGACACCTATCTTCAATTGGTTGACAAGCGCGAAGAAGACTTTGTTGGCAGGCCCCTTTTTCAATCTCTTCCAGAAGTCAGGGATGTGGTAGAGCCCTTGCTAAATGGTGTGCTGGATACCGGTACCCCATTTTACGCTACTGAATTACCTGTAATATTGAACCGATATGGCAAAAAGGAAGCTGCCTCTTTTAATCTGGTGTATCATCCTTACCGCGAGGATGGAGGAACTGTAGAGGGTATTATAGTTGTTGCCACTGAAGTTACAGAATCGGTGAAAGCCAGGCATAAACTTACCGAAAGCGAAATGCAGTTCCGCAGCATGGTAATGCAGTCGCCAATACCCATGACTATTTTCCGTGGGCCCGACCATGTTATTGAAATGGCTAATACTGCCATGTTCGAAAAAATCTGGAGGAAAAAGGAATCTGAAATTATTGGGCGCAGGGCGCTGGATGTTTTCCCCGAGTTGGTAGAGCAAAAATATCCTGAGTTGTTACGTAAGGTTTTAACCACCGGCAAAGCGCACCAGGAACTGGAGTCGGCTGCTATAGTGGCGGGCAATGATGGGGTTAAGAAGTTTTATTTGGACTTTGAATATGCCCCCTTGTTCGAGTCAGACGGGAGTGTATCGGGCATTATGATAACGGTGAACGATGTAACCGAGAGGGTAGCTGCCCGCAACAGGATAAAAGAAAACGAAGAAAGGCTGGCAGTAATAATTGAGGATAGCGAATTAGGTACCTGGGAGCTGGATATGCTCACGCAGGAAGTTGTTTTGTCTGAGCGAGGGCTTAAAATATTGGGCACCGATGGTAAACCGGCTATGCGCAGTGAACTGCTGCAGCACCTGCATCCTGACGATTTGGAGGTAAGGGCCGAGGCATTTAGAAAGGCAATGGAAACTGGCCGTTTATACTACGAAAGCCGGTTTTTGTGGAATGATGGATCGGAACATTGGGTAGAAAGTAAGGGTAAAATGCTGTATGATAATGCTGGTAAGCCTGTTAAAATGATAGGCACGGTACGCGATGTTACCGAGCAAAAATCATTTGCCCGCGAACTTGAGCGGCAGGTGCAGCAACGCACCACTGAGCTTGAAAAAATGAATGCCGAACTGAAGTCGTTTGCTTATGTAAGCAGCCACGATTTGCAGGAACCGTTACGCAAAATTCAAACCTTTATTTCCAGAATACTTGAACGTGAAGAGCAAAACCTGTCCGATTCGGGCAAAGACTCGTTCAGGCGGATTCAAAGCGCTGCTAAACGCATGCAAACGCTTATAGAAGACCTTCTAACCTACTCTCGGACCAACACTGCCGAGCGCAGGTTTGAAACTGCAGATATAAATAAGCTGCTGGCCCAGGTAAAGACCGATATGCACGAGGAGATATTGAATTCAGGTGCTGTAATACATGCCGGCGATTTGCTGCAAATTGAAACCATCCCATTTCAGTTTAAGCAGATGTTGCATAACCTTATAGGCAACTCTATTAAATTTGCTATAGAAGGTGTAACGCCACATATTACTATTAGCGCACGGATTGCACTGGGTAGCAGTTTGGCAATTCCACAGCTGGCGCACGATAAAAAGTATTATCATCTATCTGTAAAGGATAATGGTATCGGTTTTGATATGCAGTATAGAGATAAAATTTTCGAAGTTTTTCAAAGGCTGCATGGTAAGTCGGAGTATAAAGGAACCGGTATAGGATTAGCCATTGTGAAAAAGATTGTAGAAAACCACGCTGGTATAATCACGGCAGCCGGCGAACCTGATAAAGGGGCCACGTTTGATATTTATATTCCTATTTAATTAAAGCGCCTTAATCACTCAGCCAGAGGTATATTTTCCCCGCTTTGTTAAGCAAAGTTTCCTGCCATGTAAGCCGGTTACGTACTCTCTTACGTGCATGCGTTTAGTACATGCTGCGTTATTCTCTATCTTATTGGTTGATTTTCAAAATTATAGCTATTAGTCAGTAGTGGGTGAGCAAAAAATCTTTGCAGTAAAATTGGCATCCCCAATTTTGGCAATGAGTTTGAATCTTATAACAGTAACTAAAATTTTAGTTTATGACACATACAACCAATGTAATTCTTACTGAAAAATTTGAGGCATTAAAGCCTCTGAAAGTATTAATGGCTGGATTTCTGGCTACAGGGGTAATGACCGCTTTTATGCTTATCGCACCTTTTATTGGCTTGCCCGAAATGAATGTAGGTGCGTTTTTAGGTGCATTAATGGGTGACCATATGGTGCTGGGTTGGGTTATGCACATGGCAATTGGTATAGGGCTGGCCTTTGTTTACGTCATGTTTTTTAATCATACTATACCTGTAATTAATGATACTTTAAGGGGGATGTTGTTTGGTATAGTCGCTTTTATCATAGCGCAAATGATTCTAATGATTATTAATCTTACCGGGTTGCTTACCTGGGATGAAAAACAAGGTGTGATGTTGATGATATTTGGTAATTGCGTGGCGCATATGCTGTATGGGACCGTGCTGGGTACCTTTTTTAAGAATAAGTAATTTATAAGTTTCCCATTCGAACAAAGCCCTTATAATTAGCGTTATAGGGGCTTTGTGCTATATAAATAACACATAATTTTAATAGCCATTTTCGGCAAAATTAATATGTGCCGATTTTTTGTTTAATGTCATAGTTGTGTTACATTCATACGGTTATCCGGAATACCCATCACCGGTATTGGTTTATGTTCGAAAACATTTGCGCATGAAAATTCTGGATCACATATTACTCATAGATGATAGCGTGGAAGACAATGAGTTTCACGAGATTGTTATCAAAGGGGCCGCTGTAGCCCGCCGCCTATCTTGTATTACCGATGCTGTAAAGGCAATTGATTTCTTAAAGCAAGCTGTTAATGATTCCGATAATAGCTCATTTCCCGAGCTTATATTTCTGGACATTATGATGCCCAAGGTAGATGGGTTTGAGCTTATTAATAAGCTTCGAAGTATTATAGCGGAAGCCAAACATCCGGTGCGGAAGCCTTATATATATATACTTAGCGGGGCCTACAACCCGGTTATTGAAACATATTTAAAAAATCCCGATTTCAACGACCTGGTGGTAGGGTACCGCCTTAAGCCATTAACTAAAGCAATGTTGATTGAAATAGTTCAAAAGCATTTTGCCTGATGCCCCAATTGCGCCTTATTAGCTGGTTCAAAAATATTTCTATTGCGCGTAAGCTTTATTTTGCTGCGGGTATTATGGCAGTGCTTATTGCCTTCGAACTGGTTACACTGTGGTTTGCAGTTTCTACCCTTTCGTCGGTCAGGGCATTTGTAGGTGGCGAGGGCCTGTGGTCTAAAGCGCAGAAGGATGCTGTTTTTCATTTGCACAAATATGGTACCGGTAGAAACGAAAAAGATTTTGCCCAGTATCAGGAGTTTATGAAGGTGCCGCTGGGCGATCATAAAACACGCATGGAATTAATAAAGGCCCAGCCCGATATGGCTATTGCGCGCCAGGGTTTTATAGAAGGGCGAAACCATCCTGATGATGTAGATGGTATGATTAAGCTCTTTACCAGGTTTCACAATATTTATTACATAAAAAAGGCTATTTACTACTGGACCGCCGCCGATAATGAAATAGAGCCCCTGGTAGGCATAGCCAACGAACTGCACAGGGAAGTAACTGCTCCATCTCCGTCGCAGGAGCGTATTGACGAATTACTAAAAGAAATAGACACATTAAATGAAAAGGTTACCCATCTGGAAGATGGTTTTTCGTTTACCCTTGGCGAGGGCTCACGCTGGCTTGAAAACCTGATACTAAAACTACTGTTTGCGGTGGCGCTTACCGTAGAGGTTTCGGGCTTGCTGCTTACTGTTTCGGTAAGCCGGGGTATACAAAAGGGGCTCGATGAAATTTTGCGCGCATCAAGGCTGGTGGCCAAGGGTGATTTTAAAGCTACTGCCGAAATTTATTCTAAGGATGAGATTGGGGTACTCGCAAATTCATTTAACCAGATGGCGGCAGCCTTGGGAGCCGGTGAAAAGCAGATTGAAACTATCTTTAATAATGCTCCCGATGCGGTAGTTGTTATCGACAAAACCGGCAGGGTTATAAGGTGGAACCCCAAAGCCGAAGAGATGTTTGGCTGGCTGGCAT
>DATGXP010000180.1:0-4015 GCA_035298845.1 Chitinophagales bacterium | reverse complement strand
GGGGTCGCTTGAGTGAAGTATATATCCCGGCATACGCGCCAGGCTAATGTGCTGGCAGGTTTGCATACACCCTGCTATTGCGCCCCGCCTTTGGTGGGCTTAAGCAGTAGTTTTAACCGTTTTTATATTATGATTATACGTTATTTATAATTTAGTGGTTAAAGCACACGCCTGCTACCTTCATGTATGGCGTAATGTGATTACCATTTTGGGTAAAATCTTATTTTGGCAAAACGGGGGGTGGGGTAGCCACTGCAATTTTTAAGTCATTCAATCACAATCAATTAAGAACACAGGGGGGTAGCCATTTTTCATTTTTGGCCCTTAACATTCTTTGTTTTTCGCATCTCGAAAAAAATGCTGAAATCTGCACCCGAATACTAAACCATTTGCCATGATGCTACGCGTAACCAAAGCGGGCCTTTTGTTTTTTCTGTTGAATATAGTTTGCGGGGTGGCTGTGCACGCCCAGCAGGAGCAGCTAAAGCCGGATGCCGAAGGCAGCCTGGTGAAGTGGATGACGCTGGAGGAAG
Source organism: Chitinophagales bacterium (assembly GCA_035298845.1). Classification (GTDB taxonomy): domain Bacteria; phylum Bacteroidota; class Bacteroidia; order Chitinophagales; family LD1; genus Bog-950. Next base: position 3,482 of record DATGXP010000180.1, on the reverse strand, counting down.
CCATGAAGAAGATGGAGACGCAGCCGCGGCCGGTTATCATGGATTTTTATACCGACTGGTGCGGCTGGTGCAAAAAGATGATGAGCAGCACGTATGGCAACCCGGGCCTGGCGCAGTATATCAACCAGAATTTTTACCCGGTAAAGTTTAATGCCGAGGGCAAAGATACCGTTACATACCTGGGGCAGAAGTACGGCCCGCTGGGTGTGGGGCAGCGCGCTACCAATGCACTGGCGGTTAAGCTGCTGCAAAACAAGCTGGTGTACCCCACCACGCTGTTTATGAATAACTACGATAAGCAGAAGAACGAGTTTACCTTCAGCATGCTGGCGCAGGGCTACCTGGATAACCAGAAGATAGAGCCTATGCTGGTGTTTACGCTGGAGAATGTGTTCCGCAACTGCGCTTACGAAGATTATAAGGCGCAGTTTGAGAAGGCCTTTTACGACACTACCACCGCGCAGAAACTGAAGGACCTGAAATGGCTGGACCCCAAGCCGGCGTTCAACTCGTCGGTGCCGCACAAAAAGAAGACCCTGGTGTTTATTAATACCGAGTGGTGCAATGCCTGCAAGGTGATGAAGCGGGCTACGTTTATAGATACGGCTGTGGCTAAGTATGTAAACGAGAAGTTTGACCTGGTAGATTTTAACCCGGAGATAACTGACTCGCTGCGTTTTATGGGGCAGACTTTTGGCAACCCTCGCACACCGCAAATGCCTTTTCACCAGCTTACGTTTGCGCTGGGCAAAAACAATTTTGTGTTGCCTACGTTAGCGGTGCTGGATGAGAATATGAACCTGATAGATGCGGTTTCGTTTTACATACATCCTACATTTTTGAAAGATATAGCCCGCTACTACGGTGATGAGATTTACAAGAAGAAACCCTGGAAGGATTATATAGAGGAAGGGAAGAAGAAGATGAATTAGGGGTGTGGGGTTTGCTGGAGAACTCTTCTCTGTTATCTACTGTTGTGGAAGCTATAACACCAGCAAAGGCGGAACTGATTTAAATACGCTTTCAGGCCTGTAAGGCCTTAGTCTATTAGCACAGGGCAGCGCCCTGTGTAAACGGAATAAAAATTTTAAAAGCCCTGAAAGGGCGCAATATCTATGGGCCAATCTATCGCCAAAAACTATCTGCATATCACATTTAGTACAAAGCACCGCCAGGCAATTATTGATGAATCTATAGAAGGCGAATTACATTCTTATATAGGCGGTATTTGTAAAAGTATGGATTGCCAGCCAATAAGCGTTGGTGGCTATACCGATCACATTCATTTGTTATGCCTTTTGTCCAAAAAAATAACCTTGATAAAACTGTTGGAAGAGATAAAAGGAGGTTCGTCTAAATGGATAAAATCTAAGGGCGATAAGTATAAGAACTTTTATTGGCAGGATGGCTATAGGGCATTCTCGGTTAATCCATCGGAATTAGATACGGTGATAAAATATATTGCCAACCAAAAGGAGCACCATAGAACAAAGACGTTTCAGGATGGGTACAGGGCTTTTCTCACAAAGTATAAAATTGAGTTTGATGAGCGATATGTGTGGGAATGATTATTACGCCCTTGCAGGGCTTATTAGTATTGGTTCTATATACACAGGGAGTTGCCCTGTGCTAATAGATTTTGGCCCGTTGGGCCGAATACAAATGTGTTTTGTTTTCGTGGCTCGCGCCACACTAAATAAATGTAATGTTAAATTGCGGGAAGAAATTAAGGTGGTGCGTTTGCTGATTTTACATTGCTGTGACACTATTATTGGCAAGTATTTATATGTTTGAAATATGAAGCAGTTTATTCTTTCGGTTTTGTTTGTGGCATTTACATCGCTGGCGTTTGCGCAGGCGGATTCTACTACCATAAAGCAAACACAGCGCAGCAGCTATTCGGGCCGTGATAGCCTGTACCTTAAGCGGCTGAATAATAGCGGTAACCTGATGATAGCCGGTGGCATTGGGCTGTGCGGCATTGGGGGTTACCTTATTTACCAGGGTAATAAAATATATACCACCGTGCCCGAAACTACCGACCCGGCTGTGCGCCAGGGCGAGATAGACAGGAACCACAAGCAGGGTACTATATATTATGCGATAGGGGGCGTGGCTATAGCGGGTGGTATAGTGTTGGTGGCCATTGGTGCCAAAAATAAAGTGGAGTTTAAGCAGCGAAAGCGGATGATGGAGCTGCAATCGGGCATACTGGATAACGGGCACTTGGGCCTGGCGCTTACGTTTTAGCGGCGCGGCTGTTTTGTCTTCCGCCGGCGGAAGTGCCGCCGTACAGGAGGACGAAGGTGGACGGGCAGTTATTTTATTGCAGTACATAGTAGATATATGCGAGGTTTACATCCACCTCGGTCTCCGCATAGCGGAGCCACCCCCGCCAGCGGGGGACATCTGCCTACCGGCAGTGGAATAACAGCCAAAAACCGGTGCACATGCTTGATTGATTACAATTAAAAAACCGCCCGAAGACCTTTTAATCCGTTTATATTTTTTTACTGTTTCTTGTTTTCGCTCTTTTATTACTTTCGCACCCGTCGGCCTAAAGGCAGATGTAACAAACCAACTAAACTCACTATGGCAGAAAATGCAAAAGTTATCCTGGAAGGAAAAACTTATGAGCTGCCGGTAATAACCGGTACCGAAGATGAAAAGGCATTTGATATTGGTAAACTGCGCGCACAAAGCGGTTATGTAACCTTTGATGAAGGCTACAAAAACACCGGTGCCACCCAAAGCAACATCACGTTTCTGGATGGTGAAAAAGGTATACTGCGCTACCGCGGTTACAGCATAGAGGACCTGGCCGAGAAAGCCACGTTTGTAGAGGTTTGCTATTTGCTGCTATACGGCGAACTGCCTACTGCCGCACAGCTGAAAAGTTTTGGCGATACACTTAACCAGCACACACTGGTACACGAAAACCTGATGAAGGTGTTTGAAGTGTTCCCTTCGGGCTCGCACCCTATGGGCCAGCTGATGACTTTGATATCTGCTTTGTCATCTTTCTACCCAGACTCTTTAAACCCGAACAAAAGCCCTGAGCAGGTAAACCTGACTATCATCCGCCTGCTGGCTAAAATGCCTACGCTGTGCGCCATGATAATGAAGAAAGGCAAAGGCCACCCGATAGTATACCCGCAAAACAAGCACGACTACGTAACTAACTTTTTACGTATGAGTTTTGGTAACGTAACGGATGACTACACACCAGACCCGGTGGTAGTAGCCGCTATGAATACCCTATTGATACTACACGCCGACCACGAGCAAAACTGCTCGACCAGTACAGTGCGTATAGTAGGTTCATCGCACGCTAACCTGTATGCCAGCGTAGGTGCCGGTGTAGCTGCCCTGTGGGGACCACGCCACGGTGGTGCTAACCAGGAAGTGCTTGAGATGCTTGAGCACATCCGCGATATTGATAAGGGAGATGTAAAGAAAGTAGTAGCCGAAGCTAAAGACAA
>DATGXP010000179.1:0-2304 GCA_035298845.1 Chitinophagales bacterium | reverse complement strand
CCGCCGGTAGCTCCCGCCGAACCGGTATTGCCGGTTGGCCCCGTAGGACCGGTGTTGCCTCCTCCGGCACCTGTAGCGCCAGTAGGACCGGTTGGGCCTGTATCGCCATTGTTACCATTATTGCCCGTAGGGCCCGATAAGCCTGTGGCTCCTGTGGGGCCTGTAGCACCGCCACCCACACCGGTAGCTCCGGTAGGGCCGGTATCGCCATTATTACCTGTAGGGCCGGTAGCTCCGGTATTGCCGGCAGCACCTGTAGGGCCTTCCAAACCTGCAGGGCCTGTAGGTCCCGCTGGCCCAACATTGCTGTTAGCAGCATATAGTGCGTAAGGTACGCTTATCAATTGCGAGGCTCCCATATCAGTATAAGTACCAGTGCCGTTAAGTTGCACCTCTACCTGTAAATACTTAGCGCCATTGCCCCAGTTAACTGTGCCCAGGTTATTACTGCTGCCTATCTGCACATTCACCAAACCAAACTGGTTGGCTGTTGTAGCAATGGTTTCAGTATATACGGGTGTTCCCGTAGATGTAAGGTCGTGAATAGTAAACTTAAGCGAAACCGGAGTACCGTCAGCTACGGGGTTACCTGCCGTGTTGCGCACCACAGCCTGGTAATTCATCTGGGCCGGAGCCTGGGCAAATACTGCACCGGCAATTACTGCCAGCAATAAAGTAAATGCAGTTTTAAATAGCGTGTTTATCTGTTTTGTCATATAGGGGATTTTAAGCGTAACGCAAAATAGACAAAAACACCAAAAAGGGAAACTGGCCGTATAAAATCAACAATTTTCCTGAAAGCCTAATACACCCATTTATGGCCTATCAGGTAGGAAACTGTAGACACTGTGCCGGTAAGCACCATGCCCCAGATAATGTCAACAATTACTACCACCAGCGGCCATTGTTTTATGGTAGCCATATTGGTAAGGTCGTAAGTAGCATAACACATCAGGCCAAACAAAGCACCGTTCAGCAAAGCTATTTGCCAGCCTCCGCCGTTAATAGCGGGGTTAATAGCAAAGTAGAGTATGCCTCCTATATATATCAGGTAGAAAATAACCGCTGCGGCCCAGCGCACTTCGCCCGTAAAAATAAAGCCGAGCTTATCGCGGTAAAAGCTTTTGGCTACCAGGCCCAGCCATAGCATATCCATAGCAAAGAAGATAACAGTGGCAATAACGTATAGCAGCAGGATTTTCATGGTTAAGTGTGGTTTTGAATGAATGTATGTGTTTAGCTCATCATTAAATATGCCATTTTAATAAAAACAAAAGTCGCAGTAGTTTGTTTTAGCCATCGCCCTTTAAAATTGTGGAATATGCCCCGTACAATTTTTACTTATAGTGTAATTCGCTTTCGTAAATTCGCCCTTTATTATTAGTTAACTAAACTATTTCTTTTGACTTTCTCCGATTTTAATTTTGAGCCCACACTGATGGAAGGGCTGTCGTCTATGGGTTTTAATAACCCCACTCCTATCCAACAGCAGGCTATACCCATCATAATGGGTAAAAAAGACCTGATAGCCTGTGCACAAACAGGTACAGGTAAAACTGCTGCATTTTTGTTACCGAGTATTAATGAGGTGGTTAAAAACCCCGGCGACTATGTGCATACGCTTATAGTAGTGCCCACCCGCGAGTTGGCTATACAAATTGACGAAGCCCTTCAGGGCTTTGCCTACTTTGCCGATGTAAGCCACATCTCTATTTTTGGTGGCACAGGGGGCATAAACTTTGAGCAGGAAAAGAAAGCCCTGACACAAGGCGCTAACATAATTATAGCCACACCCGGCCGCTTGCTGGCCCACCTTAACATGGGCTATGTGCGTTTTGAAAAAATACAGCACCTGATACTGGATGAAGCCGACCGTATGCTGGATATGGGTTTTAGCGATGACCTGAACAAGATTATCAGCTTTTTACCCAAGACCCGCCAAACGCTTATGTTTTCGGCTACCATGCCGCCTAAAATACGCGAGCTGGCTAAAAAGACCCTGAAAGAAAATCCTGAGCAGATAAACATATCGGTAAGTAAACCTGCTGCCGGTGTAACACAGGGCGCGTATGTAGTGCACGATGCGCAAAAAGTAGAATTACTAAAGGATGTATTGAACGAGAAAAAGAGCCTGGCCAGTATCATCATTTTTGCATCTACCAAGGACAAAGTAAAGCAGCTTGACCGCGAGTTAAAACGCCTGAAGTTTAATGCCAATGCTATACACAGCGACCTTGAGCAAGACGAGCGCAACGAGGTGCTGCGCAACTTTAAAAACAAAACCCTACAGGTATTGGTAGCTAC
>DATGXP010000178.1:0-2041 GCA_035298845.1 Chitinophagales bacterium | reverse complement strand
AGTATTGGTATGTTAGTTTAGCCACCGCTTTTTGCGTGGGTGCATTTGCCAACCACTGCATGTACGTAATCATTCACGATGCCACACACAACCTGGTATTTACCAGCAAAACCTGGAACCGTTGGGTGGCTATACTTGCCGACCTACCCAACCTGGTGCCGGGTGCTATGGGTTTTAATGTATACCACCTAAAGCACCACGCACATCAGGGCGACTATGAATTTGATGCTGATTTGGCCAGCGACTGGGAGGCTAAGCTGATAGGCAACAAATGGTATGGCAAGGCTTTTTGGTTGCTGTTCTTTCCGGTGTTTCAGGTTACTCGCCCACCGCGCTTAAAAGCAATAAAGCTGTTCAGCGTCTGGACCTTTGTAAACCTGGCTACCGCTATAGCTTACGATGTAGCTATTGTGTATTTCTGTGGCTGGGCCGGTTTGCTATACCTGGTGTTCTCGTTCTTTTTATCTATTGGTTTGCACCCCGTGGGTGCGCGCTGGGTGCAGGAGCACTACACCTATGATATAGCCCAGGAAACTGCCAGCTACTATGGGCCTATAAACATTGTAGCGCTTAATGTAGGCTACCATAACGAGCACCACGATTTTCCCTCTATACCCTGGAACAACCTGCCTAAGCTGCGTGCCATGGCCCCGGAGTATTATAATAACCTGAAGTACCATACCAGCTGGACCAAACTGCTATTGGCATTTTTGTTTGATGAGCGCTATAGCCTCTTCTCGCGCGTAGAGCGCATAAAGGATGGTAAGGTAAGCCACGACAGGGCTAAAAAAGGCACTTTAGAAACGGCTTAATTACATTTTTGTTTAACCTCTAATCTGGTATTGATGAAGCGATTTTTGTTGTTGGTTATTACAGGTTTGTTTTTTCTGTTGCCACAATTAAGCAATGCCCAGGCTGGCAGAAACCCCGTGGGCGGCTATGCCACCGTGCGCGTTTTCGACTGCAACAAATCGGTAAGCTTTGGTACCGGTTATATCTCGGCCAAAATTTTTATTGTATACGAAGACGGTAAAACCGAAGAGATTCCATTGTTAAGCTACAGCGAAAAAAACGAACTGGAAAACCTGAAAACTGTTAATGCCACCATCAATAAATTAAAGGGTATGGGCTATTTCCTTATTGCTCAATATACCACCGGCGAGCAGGGCAACCTTATATCCGACTATACTTTTTTGAAGCAGCAGTAGTTGTCATACAATGCTGTAAAATGTTCGCTTAATTAAAACTACGCAGTAATCTTACCTTTTGTCATTCTGCATTTATCGCTACAATATTTTACCTCACCCCACACTTTTTCCCATTTTTTGCGCCACGTAAATGGCCTATTACAGTTGGCGCATATCTTACCTGGTAGATTCTCTTTTTTAACTCCCTTCATACTAAGTGGGTAATGCCTTTACTAAGTTAGATTAATGTGTGTGGAATTCCAATGCTTATTTTAACTATTTCAAATGCAACATCGAAAGTTACTATAGTTTTTTAATGCTCTCAATGCCCTTAGTGGTTAATATACATTTGCAATTTATTTGTGTGCGTACAAAATATCCCGCCCTCTCATTCGTCAGTGGCGGTACAATTAAACCACCACCACATTACGAATGAAGAAATTCTCCCCCTTTCTGCTGCTTGCAATTGCGCTTCTTGTATCTATACTAACCCATGCCGAAAAGCATAAAAAGGTAGTAGTAAACGCCACACAAATAAGCCGCCCCGGCGAATATGTAGGTTTTACCGAACCGCAATACAAAGGCTATAAATACCACAGCTACTACGTGCCTATGCGCGATAGCGTTAAGCTGGCAGTAGATGTGTTTTTACCTAAAAAACTGAAAGCCGGTGATAAGGTACCCACCATCTTGTATCTAACCAGGTACGTTCGTTCGGTGCAGGCCAAGTTTCCCTTCAACCTTTTTATGGACCCCGTGCTTACCGTAGTGCACCCCAGCGAGGTAGAGCTTTTTACCAGCCATGGCTACGCTTGTGTAGTAGTAGATGTGCGCGGCACCGGTGCATCGCAGGG
>DATGXP010000177.1:0-2387 GCA_035298845.1 Chitinophagales bacterium | reverse complement strand
GGTATTGGTTTTAACATAGGAGTTTGCACTACCATCGCCTGCGTAAAAGGCACCCGAAGGTATATCTACCATTTCCAGCGCATATACCCTGAATTCGGGGTTTGCAAGTGTTACGCCGGCAGGCAAAGCAAGCGTTACGTTAATATTCATGGCTACGTTGTATACGCCCGCAAACTCAGGGTTGTTTAGTGTAGTAGTTGTGCCTTGTTTACGGCGGATTATAAAACCGGTATTGCTGGTTGAGGTTGATGATGGTTTTTTTGCAATCACATCAAACTTTACATCCGAGCCGCTAAGCGTATCGGCTAATACATTGTTTGCGGCGGTTGGCGCTACCAGGGCCCCGTGTACCCACTCAGGGTTAGTAATGTCTTTGTATTTAACAAATAGCCACGCTGCATCGCGGAACTGTCCGCTGCCATCGTGCCAGCTGTTATCCCACGCCAGGCTAATGTTTAGCTGTTTAGTGGTTGGGTTGTAGCTGTTTAGCTTTACACGAATGTTGTTTGCCCACATGCAAAGTGGCAGGGCAAAGGCCACTACTAAAAGAAGAATTTTGTTTTTCATAACTAAGTTTGTTGAGGTTATTAATTTGTTGCTGCAAATGTGCAGTTGAGGGCAGGCCGGGGCAATCCGAAATTTTTAAAAAATAAAGGTTTTGAGCCTTGCCGGGTGGGGCTTAGTTGAAGCCTTTTGCCCATTTTGCCAATGAAAATAAAAGCCTATACTTACTATTGTAATGGATGCACTACAGCAGATAATAAGGACTATGACGCCTCCTGAGAAAAGATATTTTAAGCTTTTTGCCAATGCCTTTCATCAGGATTCGGACCTTACCCGGCTTTATGCAATGTTGGATACAGATAAAGAAATTGAAGACGGCGCTATAACTAAAAAGACCGGTATAAAGAACCTGCCCGTATCGCGCAGTAATCTGCGCAAGCTTATATTAAAAGCCATGCGCAGCTATAACGAAACCAGCCAGCAATTACAGTTGCGTAATATTATTACCGATATGGAGTGGCTGGAAGGCAAAGGCCTTACCGATGAAGCACTGAAGGAAATGCGCAGGGCCCATAAGTTTGGCGTTGAGCATGAAGTATATGGCGATTTTGCAAACTTAATGCTTATGCAAAGGCGCAGTTTAGATACCAAAGACCCTGACCAGTTTACACAGGAATACGAAAAACTGATAGCGGATACCGAAAAATATGCCAGCCTGGCTGCTGATTATGCAACCTCTATGTTGTTTAACAGCTATGTAGTAAAGTATACAAACATAGTGGGTTCTTACGAGGCCGCTAATGTGCTACACCGTAAACAGCAACTGCTGATAAAGGCGCAGGAGCGTTTAAGCAAAACCAAAACAATAAGAGGCCGCCTGTTGCTATTGATAACTGTGCAGGGCATACTTAGCGCAATGGGTAGGTATGAAGAGTGCTTTAAAACCTTTAAGCAAATATTCGCCATATACGATGAAACACCTTATGTTAAGGAGAATCCAATAATGCTATACATGCTTATTTTAAATTCTTACTGCAATTTGTGCGATTTCACAGCACGCCATGCCGAGCATGAGAAAGGTCTAGAAAGTTTTATAACGGGGTTTGAAGAGTTGGGCATACCCCGCCTTGATAAGGCAGCCCAGTTGAAAATGCGCGGGGTTATCCTGTTTCAGCGCACAAGTTTTGCCCGCCGCACCGGTAATACACGTTTTTTAAATGGCATTGATGACGAATTAATGGATGTAGTAAACCACCAGGGTATGGGTAATTTGCCCGAAGCCGTTAATAGCGCCATATTGCATTACATAGGGTATAATTTACAAACGTTGAACTTAGTGGCTGCAGGTGAGTGGCTTACCCGGTTCTATAACTTTAAGCATTCTAAACTAAGCCGCAGCATGTACCTGGCTGCAAGGTTATTAGAAGTAATTATGTTTTACGAGCAAAAAGATTTTGACATAGCCGATACTAAAGCTATTAATCTTTACAAAACTATTATGGAGTTTCCTGATGAAATGCAGGGCGAACACCAGAAAGTAATAGGAGTATTTTTACGCCGCCTTTGCCAATGGCAACCGGGCAACAAAACCCACAAAACCGAGATGCAGAAATGGATAGATGATGTAGCTGAACATACAGGCAAGCGCGACGCTTTTTTAAAAGAGGTGTTTGCCTTTTTTGATATAACGGGTTGGTTGAAAAAGAAGTTTCTTTAATACCGCCAGGCATGCTGCGCCCCTTATTGTACAATCCACAAATTCTGTTGCAAATCGTTTACAAAGAAAACCGTCCCGCTTTGCGTTCCTAATTACATTCGCCCTATGGCAAAAGTAGTTCGTATAGGCGTGTTTGGTGTAGGCCACCTTGGCAAAATACACACCC
>DATGXP010000176.1:0-3113 GCA_035298845.1 Chitinophagales bacterium | reverse complement strand
GTTTGCAGCAGATAGAAAAATCCTGCTTGTTGACCCAGACACTACTTTTGTCTTCTCCGCACCGCCAATTGCCTTTGCAGTGGGCTATTTTATTGCCGGAACATTTCATTATGGCAGCGATTTTTACGGGTGGATAATAATTACGGCCATAGCTTTGCCGCTTACCTTTATATTGGTAGCTAAAGAATTTTTATGGTTACATTTTTTGCCTGACAAAATAATAGTGCGTCATCCACTGGTGATGCACACGAAAGAAATTCCGATTACTGCTATAGAGGCAGCTGGCTATAAAGTAGTTTACAAGGGGTCTCATTACTTTATTAAAACTAAAAAGGAAAGCAGGAAGGGTTACATTTCATTCACTTCTTTTTTAATAGAAAGCGAGCGGCAAATACTGGCAGATTATTTTACTTCGCGGGGAATTGAATTTCAAGATTTGTAAAAATGCGTGTAACCATCCAACGGGTATCCGAAGCAAGTGTAACCATAGAAAGGAAAGTAAAATCCTTTATAGGCAAAGGCCTGTTAGTGCTTGCCGGTTTTGAACAAGCCGATACCAGGGAAGATCTGGAGTGGATGAGCGGCAAGATTGTAAACCTGCGCATTTTTAACGATGAAAATGAGCAGATGAATTTAAGCGTGCAAGATATAGGTGGCGAAATAATTTTAGTGTCGCAATTTACTTTACATGCTTTGACTAAGAAAGGCAACCGCCCTTCGTTTATCCGCGCCGCAAAGCCGGATGTAGCCATACCGCTTTACGAGCAATTTATAACCCTGTTGGAACGCGATTTAGGCAAAAGTATCGGCACCGGTACGTTTGGTGCCGATATGAAGGTGGCGCTGGTTAACGACGGACCGGTAACAATCAATATTGATAGTAAGAATAGGGAGTAAGTAATAACCCCTCAAGGGTTTAAAACCTTTGAGGGGTTAGCCAATGCAACGCGATTTACTCCTTCACTATCCGCTTAGTGGCGTTGCCTATCCGCACAAAGTAAACACCGCTAGTCCAGTTAGTGGTGTTGATAGTAAAGTTAGTGGCTGGTAATTTCTCCGAAAATATTTTGCTGCCCAGCAAATTGAAAACATCTACCATGTTTTTTCCGCTGGCATCATTGCCTGATATATGCAGCGTGTTGCCAACAGGATTAGGATAAACCGAAAACGAATTATTCTCTTCCGTTTCTCTTATACTAGAAACCAAAGGAGTAACTTTATTTGATTTGACGGCATTAAGCACTTGCTTGCTATTGCTTAACTGCAGCCAGGCTATCGTATTAAGGTTAGCCGTCCGCCAACCAGCTTCAATTTTATATGTAAAATTCAGAACCAGGCTATCGTCTATTGCCGGTACTTGAATAGCATCGCCCGTAACCTGGGTAAGCGCCCTTCTAAAAACATCATGATGTAGTTGCTCGCCATTGCCGGCACTATATTGAATGGTATCCTGTGTAACTCCCGCAAAAAGCAGAAGGCTGGCCTCTGTAATAGTACCCGTAGTGCGTATTACTACCCGTGAAATAATAGAATCGCTACCTTGTAGCTCCTGTGTGGCACTAACTTCAATGGATGCAGTTTGATTTAAGGCGGTATCGATAGTGGTAGCTGTTATAGCAGGGTTGGCAGAAGGTAAATGTTTTCCATTAAGTACAAACTGCGGGGTAGAACCATATATGCCATAGTAGTTAGTGCGGGAGTCGTTTTCAGCAACATTTTGCAGGTTAAAATAGCAGGAATTATAGGGCGCACTTGGGTGAAAAGCAATATGGATAACCTGCGAATAACCTGAAAGAGTTGAATAAAAGCCCGGGTTACGCGATGCACAAATGCTGCATTTGGTATTGGTAAAATGCTCAATCAAAACAGTTTTGGGTGATTGGCCCAAAACAATAGCTGGCGTAACCACCCGGTGCGATTTATCTGCATTTAGCACCCGTTTGGTATCTGTGGTTTGCAGCCAGGCAATGGTGTTCATGTTTGGTTCGCGCCAACCCGGTTGAATTTTGTAAGCGAAGAAAAAAACAACGCTGTCATTTAGCGCCGGCAAATTAATAGTATCGCCCTTAGCTTTAGTAAGTGCCTTGCGAAAAACATCGTGGTGCAACTGCTCGCCATTGCCAGCGCTGTATTGAACTGTATCTTGTGTAGCGCCTGCAAATAATACCATTTGCGGATCTGTAATTGCACCAGTAGTGCGAACCACCACCCGCACCTTTACCGAATCGGAAGTAACTAATTCTTCGGTGTCAGATATTTCTACCGGTGAGGTTTGGTTAAGCGTGGTATCTATAGTAGTAGTTGTAATTACGGGGTCTGCCGAGGGTAATATCTTACCATTTAAGACAAACCTGGGAGTAGAGCCAAAGACGTTATAAAAATTGGTGCGGTCGTTATTTTCAGCTGCATTTTGCAGGCTGAAGTAACACGATGCATACGGAGAGCTGGGGTGAAAAGCGATATGGAGAACCTGCGGGTAACCCGAAAGGACAGAGTAGAAACCCGGATTGCGCGAAGCACAAATACTGCACTTCGTGTTTGTAAAGTGCTCAAACAGAACCGTTTTGGGGGATTGGGCAAATATCTGCAACGGAAGAAAAAACAAAAACAGGGGGGCAATCCTTTTAAGCATAATGTTAGTTTTGAAGTCAGACGGCTAATAATACTTTACCTTACATGTATATCCCTAATCACTTTAAAGAAGAAGACAAAACCGAAATAGAAAAACTAGTGCGTGAGTTCGGTTTTGCTACTCTTGTATCTCTCAAAGATAATCTTCCCTGGGCAACCCATATTCCGCTTGAATTAGTTACGGATGAAAGTGGCAACTGGTTTTTGCATGGGCATGTTTCTAAGGCTAACCCACAATGGAAAACTTTTGAAACCATGCGTGATGTGCTGGCTATTTTCATGGGGCCGCATACCTATGTTTCGCCCAGCTGGTATAATCACCGCAATGTGCCCACCTGGAATTACAAGGCTGCGCACTTGTATGGCAAAGTTACTTTGGTAGAAGGTGAAAAGCTGGAAGCCATGCTGCAAAAGCTGATGAAGCGCTACGAAGAGGCTCATGCCGAAAAGCCGCAAGGTTATAATGAAATACCCGCGCATAC
>DATGXP010000175.1:0-2442 GCA_035298845.1 Chitinophagales bacterium | reverse complement strand
TGGTCACTAAATTTCCTGGTTTCCCATACAGGTTCAGGTTTTGCTTCGCCTCCGGTGAAAACAGGGCACCGTTACAATGAATCGTTTTTATCCCGCCTTTATCATCAGCCAGAACGAGTGTGAAACCAAGAACCTCGTACTTCATATCAAAAGGAGAATTAGCAACATAAATACCCAGGCCCGGCTGCGAACGAAATACGTCGCCGCTAACGTACGCTCCCGAAACAAATCCGCCGACAGAGCCGGCAGGTTCTGGCAATGTGCGCACCCTGAACTTAGTAGCACCCACTAATTTCCCTTCTACATAAACGTTCACCGTACAATCGTCGGTTTGCGTGGTCACTTTTACACTATACAAGCCTGCATCCGTTTTTGAGATGATGCCACCACCGCCATCAATCGAAACGGTTACTTTATTATCGGGAACACCAGCCGCTGCAACGCTAAGAGGGTTGTCAACACCAATGTAAAGCACATTCATTTTAATTGCCGAAACAGAAATGTTGGTTTGGCTGGAACTAACTATTGAGAGGACTGATAAAGAAACAATGCAAAAAAGTCTGTAAGTGAAGTTTTGGTATTTCATATCCATTTTTATTTCAGAGGCGAGAAATTATATAAACAAGCATCTGAAAGTTACGAAGAAATGTAAAGCAGAGGTAGTGGCTTTTTGCTGGTCTTTTTAAATGTCTATGTCCTTTTCTACCCCTTTCCTTTACATCGCTTCCGGTTTCCAAACCCTAACACTTCTATCGTTTAGTAGCGCTGAACCACGCGGAACAAAAATCGCTGCGGCTGAGACGTTACCCCTGACTCAGCTCTTTGCTGCTTCAAAAGATCGGAGGTCCAGAAGGCCCTTGCTTTAGCTGTGTCGTTAACCGCTACTACAAGGCTTACCTTATGGTTGTCATCCACATCATAACCATACACTCTATCCGTTATGCCATTATCCAACCGTGTTTGCCTGTGGCTTTCAAACACTTTTTTCCATGCATCCCAATCTTTTACTGTAAAAGTGGTTAGTGACCTGGTGATACCGGGGCTAAGCGTTGCCGTATCCTGGTAAACTTCGGTGGTCAGGGTCATAACAGAAGGCGTACCTATTACGCCACCCTGTTTCATGGCTGCTTTCAGGCCGGGGTCTTTCATAAAGGCCTTTGCTTTATCAATATCGTCTACCTTGGTAGCTACCAGCAAGGTATTGCTATCGTCCACACCACGGCCAATAACATAATTATGTATGCCGGATGCCAGCTTCATTGAATCGTGTGCTTCAAAAGAAGCTTTCCATTTGGCAAAATCGGCAACCTTGTGGATTACGGTCATAATCGTTTCTGGACTGGTAACAATAGTGGAGGCTGTAGTGGTACCGGCATTGTTGGCCGTACTATCGGCATCAGCAGCCGTACTGGTATTGTTTGTGTTTTCTCCGCAGGAAGAAAAAAAGAAGAGCAGGGCTGTGCAGCACAGCAGGAAAAACGAGTTGCGTGGATTCATGTTTTTTGTTTTTTAATTGTAGAAAATGGGGCAGGAAGAAGTAAGCAGGGGGTATAGAGTTATTAAATATACAATAATAACCCCGGTATAAACCAGCTATGTGGTAGTGTACTCATTGCATCAATTGGAGTATTCATATTGAACATGAACAGTACGAATATGTAATACAGTTTGGAGGTGTGCCCGGGATGCTCGCTGATAGTCTGGAGAGGATATGTGGCTAAACCCGGGAGTAGAGATATTGGAAATTCGTTTCATCAAACCACGGGGTCGGCAAGCAAGACCCGTGCAGGCTGTGAAACTCACGACAGCCGGCGAATGATTAAACAAGTTGATGCTATTTATGAAAAGCCTGTCCTAGTTTTGCATCCTTATTTCCCGGCCGTAACATAACTACTAACGGAGAGATCAAAAAATATTCACAACTCACTTAATATGGAAGCAAACAACATGGGCAAATGCCCTTTTCACAACGAAGTGGCCAAACAAAACGTTGGCGGCGGTGGCACCAAAAACCGCGACTGGTGGCCAAACGCATTAAAATTGAACATACTTCGGCAACATTCGTCCCTATCTAATCCAATGGGTAAGGATTTTAATTATGCCGAAGCATTTAAAACGCTCGACTATGAAGGCCTAAAGAAAGACCTGCATGCCCTCATGACCGACTCGCAGGAATGGTGGCCTGCAGATTTTGGGCACTATGGACCCCTATTCATTCGCATGGCCTGGCATAGTGCGGGCACCTATCGTGTATATGATGGCCGCGGCGGTGCCGGCGAAGGACAGCAACGGTTTGCACCCCTGAATAGCTGGCCCGATAACGTGAGCCTCGATAAGGCAAGACGCTTACTGTGGCCCATTAAACAGAAATACGGCCGAAAAATTTCCTGGGCTGACCTTATGGTTCTTGCAGGAAATGTAGCCCTTGAATCCATGGGCTTT
>DATGXP010000174.1:0-1892 GCA_035298845.1 Chitinophagales bacterium | reverse complement strand
CGGGCGGCTGCCCTATGCTTACCGGCATATTAACGGGGCACCCGGCTGCATCGGTGGCTATTACGGTATAGTTTCCTGCACAAAGGTTAGCCGTAATGAAACTACTGCCTGTGTAAATGGTAGTGGCCCCACTCTGTACGGTGTAGGTATAGGGGGCAGTACCGGCCGATGCCACAGTAGTAATAATGCCCGTGCAATCGCCATTGCATAACACCGAACTGCCGGTAGCATTGGCCAAAAAGGTATTTTGATAAACCGATACCGGTGCTGTGGCAATACAGCCCTGCCCATCGGTCACGCGTACAAAATAAGTGCCTGCGCATACATTGTTTATGGTGCTGCCTGTTTGCCCGGCTATAGGTGTACTGGTGCTATCCAGCCATTGATAGCTGTAGGGTGCAATACCGCTGCTGGCGGTGGCCGTAATGGTTCCGTTGCAATTTGCACCACAGGTGTTTATAGTTGCCGTGGCTGTAACCGTTACAGGGTTCGGCACATTTACTGATAGATTGGCAAATGATGTACACCCTGCGCCGTTAGTTACGTTAACCACATAATTGCCGGCGCATAGGTTAGCCGCTGTAGCCGTGCTTTGCCCAATGCCGGTGCCTACTGAGTCGAGCCACGAAATGGTACATGGCGGGCTAAGGCAACCACCGGTAAGTGTTACAGTACCAGTACCGTTGCATAAGTTGTAACAGGTAGCATTGGTAGAAGAGGCACTGATAGGCTGTGCGCCAATTTCGTTAATGGCAAAGGTAGTAGTATCCCTGCACCCGCTTACATTGGCATCTTCAACTATTACGGTATACAGGCCAGCGCATAAGCCATTGACCGATGGCGTGGTTTGCTGCGGTGTGGTAAGCCACTGGTAGGTATATACACCATTGCCACCGTTGGGGTTTACTGTAGCACTGCCATTACATACATTGCAGGTTGCATTTACCGGTGTTACCGGTGCCAGCACCGGTGGCGGCTGCGGAATATTTACTTGCGTAGTCAGCGTGCAGCCATGTGCATCGGTAACTGTAACCGAATGGGTGCCGCCCAGTAAGCCCGAAACGGTATCGGTAGTAGCCCCATTAGACCAAAACGAACTGTAAGGTGGCGTGCCACCGGTGTATTGCAGCAATGCCGAACCACCCGCCCAGCCATAACAACGTACATTACCGGTAATGGCAACATTAGACGCCAGCGGGTACGGAAAATCGTTTACTGTTACCGGCTGGTTAGGCGTAGCGGTGCAACCGTTGCCATCGGTAATAGTTACACTATAATTTCCGGGGCAAAGGTTGGTGGCTGTTTGTGTGGTTTGATTTCCCGGGTCGCTCCATTGCACTGTATAAGGCGGGGTACCGCCCGATAGGGTAGTAGTAGCCGTGCCGCTACACTGGCCGGTGCAAAGTGTTTGGGTAGAACTTAGCCCGATATTAGAGGGGCAAAAAATGCCGGTAAGCGAATCGATATAACCTACACAGCCCCGGTTGGTAAATATGGTAACCGTAGTATAGTTAACGGCGGGCGGGCAGGCATTGTAAACATAAGAGGGCGTGGCCGAAAAACTAATGGAACTATCGGGGAAGGTCCATACCCAGTTTACAATGGGCCCATCGGGCACTATTAAAAAGTGTGTGGTATCGCCGGCGCAGCTACCTGCTGTAACCGAAACGGTAGCAAAGCTTTCGTGTATGTATGGTTCATTGTCGCCCAAATCGTTGGAGTAGGCAAAGGGAGTACAATCTACATATACCCGGTGCACCACCGTATCATCGCCCAAATAGCTACAGCACGGCGATTGGTTCTGCACTATCATCATTACATCAAATGCACCGCAGCTATCAAATGTATAACTCGGGTTTGTAGCATTGCTGGTAGTGCCATCCGGAAAAATC
>DATGXP010000173.1:0-5855 GCA_035298845.1 Chitinophagales bacterium | reverse complement strand
TACACATTCCATGTATTATTACCAGGAGTAAGTGCAGGCTGGGTACGGTTAAAAGTTATTTGCCCGTTAGAGCCGCCGCCACCTTCTGACACACGGAATTCTACTACATCTGAGGGATTTAAGAAGCCTGTCCAAACGCCGGTATGCGGGTCACAACATCCTATGTGCTCCCAGCGGTTAACTCCATTAATAAACAGCTGAGCAGCATCATCATGTCCGTTAATATCAATACTGTAGTAACCACAAATACCGGTTCTTATGGCTCTCCATGAGTGATTATCGTTACCAATATAACAGCCTTTGTAATCACTGGCGTCGTAAGGCGTATTTACCCAACGGTTGCCCGTAGAAAAAGATAAGTTAGGTTCGGTGTAGTAACCGCTGTAGTTACTGCTCCATGCACCGCTGCCACCAGCCGCATCACCTGCAGCGTAGCAATATACATTCCAGGTGCCGTTGCCCGCTGTACCCTGTGCAGGCGAGGCCGGAGGGGCGCATCTGTAGGTTAATAGTGCAGAGCCAGCGCCATAGTTCCCACAAGGGTAACTATTTATTTGTAGCCTGTGCTCACCATCATAGTTAGAAGCCCAATCTGCCGACGACTGTAAACCACACGCATCATCGTTGTAAGGTCCAACATAACCACCACCCGAGTTAAATCCACTTATCTGTGTATCATATGAGCTGCCGCAGGTTTCATAATGGTAGTTAGCTGTATTTTTCACCTGAAACCGAACGAAAGCACCTGAACCAACATTTACTGTTTGATTACCTACAGTAGGGTAATAAGTGTTACCATTTTCCTGCGCGTTGTTCCAGCCACATTGTGCACTTACGGTGGTTCCTACAATTAATAAAAGTAAACAAGTAAAAAGATGGCGCCACCATACATGCTTATGTTGGTTACAATTTTCAGTATTTCCTGTTTGAATAATGAGCGATGTAGAAATCAACATAATACCCTTTTGTTTAAAATTCACGTAATCAAAAATCCTATAGCAATAAACAACCTTAAGCCACTTTTGTCAATAAGTGCAAAGTTAGCTATGTGCCGTTAAACTATTACTGCTGTTCACAAATAATAGTAAGTAGCCTAAAGCTACACTTGTAACGCTAAAAAGCCACGCAGCGTTTACAAATACAATGCCTTATTTGTAATTTACCCATAACATGTAGAATACTATATGTTTTTCATTGAAAATCAACTAAAAAAGAAGAAAATACAGGGAGTGCTGGCATAGCATTGCATACATTTTCCAACAAATAATTCCTATAAAAAAGACAATAGTGAGCCTATATTAACTCAGGTTAATTTGCCGGAAGGAAGGCTATAAATAAGATATGAGGAATAAATGTGGGTAAAGTTTCTATTTAACAAGATTGCTCCTGTAAAAAACTTACAGGAGCATACCTTTTTTAAACTAACTATTGAAAAAGTCCATCGAAACTAACAGCCAAGTAGTACATACCGCCGATGGCCGGGCCACCGACATATTGGGTGTAATAAGTGTTCACCAGGTTTGTTCCTCCTAGCTTAAACATGGCTTTTATCTTAGGCACCTTGTAGCTTATCTGAGCATCCAGGGCGTGGTATGCAGATATAGTTCCATTTGCCAAAGGCGACTTCCATTCAAAGGCACTTTGCCAGCGGTAGGCTATATTAAAACCAAGATTTTTGTATACGTTGCGGTTACCAAAGTTTAAATTTACAATATGTGCCGGTGTATTGAAGGAAGTCTCTAAACCAAAATCTTTCGCATCTACTTTGATGAGTTTTGAATAGGAGTAGTTGCCCCCAATTGTAAAATTCTGCCAGAAATTATAGCTAACTCCAATAGAGGTTCCAAGATTGTGATATTCAGAGAGAGCGTTGGTCCACATACGATAGCGGGTCTGCTTATTCTTATCGCTCATGGCGTAAGTAGTAGAATCTACACCATCCTGTGTTTGGCCTATAGTGCCTGAGTTAGGCACTGCAATTTCTACCTGGTCAATAAAATCTTTGTAGATGTTGTAATAGAAATCTAAATCCAGAAATAATTTATCCTTTAAAAAAGACCCTTTGTAGCCAAACTCAAAGGCATTGATGCGCTCTGGCTTAAGATAGGTGTACGGGTTAACTGTAAGAACCCCTGCATTTTTACGTATAGCCGAATCCTGCGAAATACCTGAGTTTACGTCAGCGGTTATCCGCTTCTGAAATTCATCCACTGTGGTGCGCAGATAAGAGTTTTCAAACAAGCGTTTGCTACCGGTAAGCAACTCTAAACCACCATAACGTATTACACCACCGTTATTAACCGCCGAAAAGCCCTCGAACAAAGTAGGGAACCGATAGCCATTCTGATAGCTAAAGCGAATGTTATGCTGCGGGGTGGGCGAAATAACAATAGCCACGCGGGGATTTACTGATGGTTTAAAATATTCGTATTTATCTACTCTAACAGATGCAATCAACTTCAACCGGTTTTTGAAAAGTGTTTTAGATGCCTGCACAAAGCCTCCGACCTTCCAATAATGCAAGGCCTTGAAAGGATTGCTGGTATCGGGGTTTATAAAGGAGTTACCGTCAGGGCGAATGATGAAATCACGGAAGTCCACACCGGCCAACAGGTCGAAGTATTTAACCAGGCGCGTAAAATTGTATTGTCCCTCAGCCTGGTAAAACAGGTTTTTCATATACAACTGTGCACCGCTATCCCAGTTATTGATAGCTGCCAGCTTTTTTACCTGTTGCTCAAACTCCTTAGTGCCGGGTATCCAGCGGCCACTATCGGCAAATACACGTGCTGAATTATGCGCCTCTACTACATTAGAATCGGCAGCGAAAATAGAGTTGTAGCGCGACTTGTAATCATTGAACCATTTGGTATCGGTCTTGAATGACCGGTCAAGGTTCTCTCCCATCGGACGCATGTTATAGCTCTTGTCACTGTATTCGAAAGTGGTATAAGCACGGACCGTAAAATCAACGCCTTTTAGTTCCAGTTTATGTTGGTGCACCCAATAGTCATCCAGTTTTATACGGTTACCACGCTGGTAGACGGCATCGGTAAAGCCCGCCCGGCCTGTGTACGATAATTGCAGCTTCTCGTTGATCCGGTAATACAAACCCACATCGAATTTTAGGTTCTCTACTTTATAGTCGGCAAAATCCTTCTCAAAGTAACCGGTGCGACGCAATTCGTAACGTTTGCCATCGGCCAGCGTAAGCGTTGTTCGGTTGCCGCTCTCGTTGCCATACGAATTGATAGGGTCTTTGGCTGGGTTATTTTCTCCCACCAGGTTAGTGCTGGCATTTGCTGATGGATTGATATCGGTAGCATCATCAGCTACCCAGTCTTTACCCCGCATGTAGCCAATGTTTACTTTAAAGGCGAACTTATCTTTAAACGCCTTAGCATAGCGCAATGCACTCTCGGTGAAAGGCTGCGGCCCAAATGTGTTACTGTTTACATGGTTTATAACGGTGCGCTGGTAAATGCTCAGGCCCTGGTAAACAAAAGGGTCTTTTGTCAAAAAATTAGAGATGCCGTTCAGGGCGTTCATACCATACAAAGCAGATGATGCACCGGGTGTAATTTCTACGCTCTGCACATCCAACTCAGATGGGCCAACGGTGTTGGCAATAGATACACCCAACCCAGGCGCCTGCGAATCGGCTCCATCTATCATTTGCAAAAACCGGGCATTAGTAGTGTTCGAAAAACCGCGTGTGTTTGGCACCTTCATACCAAGGCTTACGGTTGTCATCTGCACACCTTTCACACCTTCTATTGCATCGTAAAATGTAGGCGAAGGGGTTTCGCGTATGCAGCGGGCATCCATTTTTTCTATGCTCACCGGCGATTGCATAATTCCCTCTTCTATTCGCGAAGCCGTAACAACCACATCATTGGTATTTACAGCTTTTATCTTCAGCTGCGCAAAAAGCTGCTGGTCTGCACTACTCACCTGCATCTCGTTTATTTCATAACCCAGGTAAGAGATGGATACAATTACAGGAAATTTCTCTTTGGTAACAATGGTGAACTCCCCTTTCTCGTTAGTTATAGTGCCGGCAATAGTTCCTTTAACCTGTACCGATGCACCGGCAATAGGCTGCGCTGAGTTAGTTTCTGTCACAACGCCTTTAATCTCTATCGCTTTATCCTGTGCCATAGCAGTAGACGAAAACAATAAAACTGCTGCTAAAAAAAATACCAGTCTTTTGTAAACACTAATCATTTTATTCAATTTTTATTGCAAATATATTTTTACTCTACTAATTCAATAGACTTTATAGATTTTTGTTTAAAAAAAATACCGACCCTACTATGTGCCGGTATTTTAGAATATCACTATTATTATTTATTAGGCTGAGGCGTTAAGCGCAGGTAGGGCTTTACACGCGTATGCCCTTTAGGAAACTTAGCCGGTATATCTTCATCCTTTACTGCCGGTGCTATTACAACATCTTCTCCATCCTTCCAGTTAGCAGGTGTAGCTACCGAGTAGTTGGCGGTTAGCTGCAGGCTATCAATTACGCGCAGCAATTCATGAAAATTTCTACCGGTAGATGCCGGGTAAGTTATTATCAGCTTCACCTTTTTATCGGGCCCAATAATAAACACTGATCTAACGGTAAATGTTTCGTTAGAGTTAGGGTGTATCATATCATACGCATCTGCAACCTTGCGCTCCGGGTCGGCTATAATAGGAAAGTTAAGCACTGTGTTTTGTGTTTCGTTTATATCCTTCACCCACTCTTTGTGCTTATCCAATCCATCTACACTTACGGCAATTATCTTAGCGTTGCGCTTGTCAAACTCAGCCTTTAGTTTGGCTGCCGTTCCAAGTTCGGTAGTACATACCGGTGTAAAATCGGCAGGGTGAGAGAAAAGAACACCCCAGCCATTGCCAAGCCATTCATAAAAGTTAATAGTTCCATCTGTAGTTTCTGCGTTAAAATCGGGGGCGATGTCTCCAAGTCGTAAAGTAGCCATGTGTTGTTTTTTGTTTTTTAGTGGTTTATAATAATGATTTAAATAGTCCAGTTGCCGGGTTGCGAGGCCTCGTTTGTATGTATGCCGCATTCCTTCTCGGTGTTGCCCTCCCACCACCAGCGGCCAGAACGTTCGTTGTCACCGGTTCTTACCGCCCGTGTGCAGGGTGCGCATCCAATACTCAAAAAGCCTTTGTCTGATAGTTCATTGTAAGGAATACTCTCACTGCGTATCATATCTTTTACTTCCTCTGCACTCCAGTAGAACAATGGATAAACTTTTATCAATCCCCGCTTCTCATCCCACTCTACCTGCGTCTTCTCTGCCCGGTTAGATGACTGCGTAGCACGCACACCCGATAGCCAAATCTTCTGCCCCTGCAGTGCGCGGTTCAGTGGCTCCAGTTTGCGCAGGTAGCAGCACTCTTTACGGTCTTCTACTGAGTTATAGAAGCTGTTAGGCCCCTTTTGTTGCAGCATATTTTGCAGGCGGTCAGTTTGCGGGTAATAGGTTTCTATGTTTACGCCATACTTCTCGTTGGTCGCCTTCCATACATTATAAGTCTCCTGAAACTGGCGGCCGGTATCGATGGTAAATACCTTAACCGGAATTTTGTTTTTAAAAATGAAATGAGATATAACCTGCCCCTCTAAACCAAAGGCGGTTGAGTAACACACAGCACCGGGAAACTGCTCAGCAAGCCAGCGCAGCCCATCGGCTACGGTCATGCTTTGCATGGCCTGGTTAATTTCTTCTAACCGTTTCTTTAACTCACTCATTTTACAATATCATTAAAACAAAAAAGGCCTCCCCGAAACCCGGAAAGACCTTTTTGCTATTAGTTTATATATGGTTATGCAAAAGCCTCTC
>DATGXP010000172.1:0-5275 GCA_035298845.1 Chitinophagales bacterium | reverse complement strand
TACCATCGCACAGCACCCAGCCTGATGGTATATTGGCTATGGCACCCGACCACATTACAATTACACCGCTGGGTACACTGGCATTAGTACCGGGTGTGCCCTGTGGGCCGGTTGGCCCTGTAGGGCCATCGTTACCAGTAGGCCCTTGTGCTCCTGTATTGCCTTGTAGCCCCGGGTCGCCCTGAGGGCCAGTTGGACCTACGCCTCCCGTAGGACCTGTTTCTCCCTGCGCGCCTGTGGCACCGTTACTGCCTGTAGGGCCGGCATCGCCGGTAACACCGGTGTTGCCTTGTGGGCCGGTGGCACCAGCAGGACCTTCGGCACCCGTGTTGCCGGTAGCACCTTGCAAACCGGTAGGGCCGGCATCGCCTTGTGCGCCGGTAACACCAGTAGGCCCCTGCGGACCTACACTACCGGTTGGCCCTTGCGGGCCCGCTGCACTATTGGCTGCATACAATGCATACGGTACACTTAATAACTGTGTGGTGCCCATATCGGTAAACGAAGGGGAGTTGTTTACCTGCACCTCTACCTGCAAAAATTTAGCACCACCGCCCCAGCTAACGGTAGCCAGGTTGCCGTTTTCGCCTATTACGGTGTTTACCAATCCAAACTGGTTGGTGGTATCGTTTACAGTTTCATTATAAACCGCAGTGCCGTTAGCCGTGCCATCGTGTATGGTAAAGCGCAGTTTAACAGGCGTGCCATCGGCTACAGTTATGCCGTTGCTGTTTCGCACTACTGCCTGGTAGTTTAGGCCTTGCGGGGCCTGTGCATTAAGAAATGAAGCAAAGAACAAAAACAGAACAGGGAGGAGGTGTTTTTTCATAATGCTATGTTTGTAAAGTATAGGTAAGTATACAAAAATCAGGGATTAATAATTAACCCGTCTTTCATCTGCACTTTTCGGTCGGCCATATCGGCCAGTTCCTCATTGTGTGTTACAATTATAAAAGTCTGGTTCAGTTTATCGCGCAGCTCAAAAAACAATTTGTGCAGTTCGCGGGCATTGTTGGTGTCCAGGTTACCCGAAGGCTCATCGGCCATTATCAGCGCGGGGTTATTTATCAGCGCCCGTGCCACCGCTACGCGCTGTTGCTCTCCACCCGAAAGCTCCGAAGGTTTATGCTCTGCCCGGTGCGAAAGGTTAAGCATAGCCAATAACTCTTTAGCCCTTTTTTCGCTCTCTGCCTTTCCTTTGCCGGCTATAAAGGCCGGTATGCAAATGTTCTCTACCGCTGTGAACTCGGGTAGCAAGTGGTGAAACTGAAAGATAAAGCCGATAGATTTGTTGCGGAATGCTGAAAGGGCGTTTTCGTTTTGTTTAAATATCGCGAGGCCTTCAATGGTTACCGTACCCTCGTCGGGCTTATCCAACGTGCCCATTATATGCAGCAGGGTACTTTTGCCTGCGCCCGAAGGGCCTACCAGGGATACTATTTCGCCCTTATTAACCTGCAGCGAAACGCCTTTTAGTACTTCTAACCCGCCATATTTTTTACGGATACCGGTAGCCTCTAATATCATGTGGTGAATTTAAGAACATAGCTTAAATAGAAAATAGCGATAAAGGAAATACCGGGCAGTGAAGATTTACTTAGTCATTAACCAGTAATCAGGCTGGCTGTCTTTTGCAGCAGTAAGTTGCTGTTGGGCTGCATTTAAATCGTGCCCTACCGAATAACCCAGGCGGGTAAGACGAGTGCCTTTTTCTACAAGTATTACCGAGTCGGGATATTTTTGTTGCAGTTGCTCACGTGCAGCCTCAATGTTTTTGTCTTGTTTAAAGGCGCCTATAATAATGTAGTAAGTAGGGGCATTCGCAGTGTTATTGGTAGCATCACTTACGCCTTCTGCTACAGCTGTGCTGTTGCTGGTTTCGGTTACTGCTGCCGGTGCTTCAACTACAGGTATTACTTCGCTTTCTACCGGTATGGGTTTTAACTCAGGCTTTGCCGGGCTGGTTAAAAAGCCAAATATGCCAGCCTCGTTCAGGTTCAGGGGCTTAATTTCGGCACCCATCCACATAAGTTCGGCCAACGCTATCAATGAAATTATAAGTAACACGCTGGCGGCTATACTCCATACCCTTTTAGGGCTACTGTGCACTTTGGTTTCTGCTACAAATTTTTCGGTAAATTCTATCTGGCGTTCGCGGGTTACAGGTATTACCGTTATAGTGCGTAAACCATACGCCGTGCGCAGGTAGTTAACATCACCGGCAGGGAAAAACTGCAGGTTGCCCTCTACATCTGTGGTAAACCTGCCAATCTTGCTTAACACCAGTTCTTCATTACGCTTAAGCAGGTTTTGCGAAGCTACTACCCAGCTATTGATGCTATTTAACGCCGAATCGTACGATATGCCCAGGCTTTTTGCTACATAGCTTACCAGTAAGCCATCGTTGCTTTGCAGGTTGCGGTTAAATGAAACAGCCTTTCCTGGAGGTGAAATGGTATTTTGGACCGGATGGATATCTGCACTGCGGTAATTACATATAAACCCGCCAAAATTGGGGATTACTACGCAATCATGCTCGAACAGGAGTTCGCTTATGTAACTTGAAATATCCATAATGTTTCCGGAAATGAATTACGGGTGAACGGCTGCAAAATAATCCTTTTCGCAAAAGCGAAAAGAGAGCAGTGGAAAAGTTTGTGGAAAAACCTTTTTTGCGCGTACTTAAAAAGAAAATTTAGCCCCCACCCAGCCAATAATACCGTAACTCTGGTAATTGTTCCAGCGCTGGTATTTAATGTTGGCTATGTTATTTAAGCCGGCAAAGAAGGAAATGCGCTTGGTCATGATGTATTCCAAGGATAGGTTAAGGTCGGCTGTGCCCTTAATTTTCTTTTCCTGTCCGCCGGCAAGTCGGGCATAGGTGGCGCTAACTCCGTATAGGTCTAAGCCCACCACTATCTTTTTCTTCCAGATGTATTGTGCACGGAAAGTCATGCGCAGGCCCGGTTCGTGCCATGCACGAGGTTGATTCTTTAGCTGAAAAATATTGTAATCGCCCACTACCGAAAGGCGCAGCCATTCTTTCATATTATAGCCCGCTTCAAAATGGATACCCAGCATACGGAGGCTATCGTACACTACGCTAAAGCGTTTCATATCCAATGTATCGTTTACATACAGTGGCATAGCCTCCGCATGGCCAAAGTGAAAAGCTACGTTGTAGGAGAAACTCTCTACCGTTCCTTTAATACCCGAGGTTAAATTACCTACCGGTGTATTTTTTATATCCACCCAGTTGTGTACAAAGTCGTTGGTTTGCGAGTGGGAGAGGAGCGAGTTCTTTTGCAGGTGGCGCTCGTAGCTGGCATACACAATTATAGCGTGCTCGTATAGTCTTTTTTCTACGTGTGCATCGGTAACAAATACCGGGGTTTTACCATTTACTGCCACACCAATATAGCCATGTGCTTTCCAGTCATCGTTATTAAACCCATAACCCAGCATAGGGGTAAATATGTTACGCTGGAGCGAAGCAATAGAGTCGTTCTTTAACCGGCTAATATCAAAATCGAAGCGTAGCCCTGCATAGTGATTTTTCAGGAAGGTTTTTTTGATATCGGTACTGCCACCAATAAACCATTCGTTGGCTTTGCCAAAGGTCTCCTGCAGGTAATTAAAACGCACAGACTGCTTATAGTCTATCTCGTTTTTATTGCGCTGCGCGTTCTTAAAATAGACCTCTGCATTATAGGTGCGGAACACCTGGCGGATAGTTTTGGCTTTCACCACGCTATCACCTATGGTGGTATCGCTGTTTATGCCATAAAAATGTGTGCGGTAGTTGCGGAAGGTGAAGTTTACGCCCAGCTCAACTGTTTTTGGGTAATACTTTAAATATACTCCTGCTTCATCGTCGCCAAATCGTTGGTTTTTTACTTTAAACTCTCTGGCCGATAAGTGATTATAGAACAAGCCGAACTTCAGGTTTTTTGTTTTGTTATCGTTGTAAGCCAGTTGCGCCATGGGCATTATCTGGCTGCCAAAACCAATCTTTATAAAACTAGTGTTCAGCTTCTCCAGCTTTTCCTTGCTCATGCTAAGCGGTTTCAAGGCATTAGGCTCAAAGCTTATGTCCTTAAAATCTTTTGATGGAACCGTGTAAGTAAGCACTGGTTTGGTTTCTTCTACCTCGGGTATGTTAGGTGATATGTTTACCTTTTGGGCATCCTGTATAGTAGCTTCATATTCTTTTACTACAATAACTTCTTCGTTGGTAACCTGGGCTAATACCGGTTCAAAAATACTGCCCGCAATTAATACCGCAGTTACCGATAACATCTGCTTAACCCAGCGCACAAGTTTCACCGGTGTTTCTATTACGCATGGCCTCCCCTTAGTCGCAACATTAAGCGGTGCAGGTTTAGCGCTTTCGGTTTGTTCCATTAAGCGGATCATCGGTTTCTCGTAACTCATCCTTTAGTTTTTAAGTATTGAGTCTTGTTCCATTATCAAAGTATCGCCGGGCAGTATCTGCATTATCTTCGATTTGCGCAGTTCTTCTGCTTTAATCGCTTCCAGCTTGGTTTTTGCTTCATCCAGCACAGCCTGGTCTCCTTCATAGTTCTCTACTATACTTTCTAGCGTAGCCTTAGCCTGAAAAGCATTGCCCAGCGCATTGTAGTTTTCGGCTATCAGTATAAAGGTTTTAGCTACCCAGTATTCGTAACTGCTGTATTTGTTTTTTAACCTGAAGCAGGTATCCATTGAGCTCTTGTATTGTTGCTGCTCAAACAAAATTTTGGCAACCATATATTTGGCCTCTACAGCCTTAGCGCTTACCGGCATTTCGGTTACACGGTTAAAGGCTTCCATGGCAAATTCCTTATTGCCTTTGCTGTAATAGGCTTTGCCTTTTTCATAGATAGCCTCCTGCAGGTCGGCATCTTTAGCAGTGCCCGAGTTAATAAACTGGTCGGCGTATTCAATTATCTCGTCGGTGTTATTCAGTTTAACTGCCGTGCGCAGCGAACCGGTCATGGCTGTATACGTGTTTTGTGCCGAAGTGCTGGTAGTGTATAGTTGCTTGTAAAACTGGTTGGCTTTAGCATAGTCTTTTAGCTCGTAGTAAGCAATACCCGATGCCTTTAGCAACGCTTTTTCGTAATACTTGCTATACCGGTTTTGAATAATAGCCTCATAGTCGGGCAATGCCTTTACAAATTCCTTTTTGCGTATGTGCAGGTCAGCCTTTTTCCAATGCGCCTCGTTGGCAAACAAACCAGTAGGGAATTTGGTAACATAATTACCATACAAG
>DATGXP010000171.1:0-3079 GCA_035298845.1 Chitinophagales bacterium | reverse complement strand
CTATCAGAAAATGGAGGCACACCGGTAACACGCACAAATACAGTAGTACCTGGTAACCCTCCGGTAATAAGTGTAGATAGCCGTGGTTGTACCAACGCAGAAGTAGTATTTACCACACCTAACGCCGGTGCATGGGATTTTGGTGCGGGTGCAAGCCCTCAAACAGCCAACGGCGCTGGCCCTATAGCTGTAACGTATAATGCAGTGGGCAGAAAGAACATCACCTTTGCCGGCACAGTGTTTACCGGTTTTATAGATATCTATTCGCAGCAATCGCTAACCAATACAATTACGCATGTAAATAATCCGGCGGTTACAGGTTGTCCCGATAATTTTACAACTACTATTACAGGTTCGCTTTACGAGTGGGATTTTGGCCCGGCGGCTTTACCCCCTACCGCTACGGGCGCATTGCCTGGTGCTTCGGTAGTATTTACAGCGCCCGGAACGTACACCGTGGCGGTATGGGTAACCACTGCCTGCTGCGGACGCGTAAAAGATTCGCTGATAGTTACGGTTCAGCCTAACACTATTAACGTAACTATGAGCCATAGCACCGACTCGGTTTGCTTTGGCACACCTATTACTTACACGGCATTGCCTACGGGATACCAGCTATACAACTTTTTTGTAAACAATAACCAGGTGCAATCCAGCACCGGTAATACCTATATAGCCAACGGGCTTAACCCCGGCGATAGTGTAATGGTGCTGGCATATGATGGTGTTTGTTTCAGCAACCCAAGTGCATTGCACAAGCCATATATCAAACAAATACCAGCACCAGTGGTGCTTACCGACTCTGATGCCGATGATACCATCTGCGGCGGCGACCTGGTAACATTTACCGCTACACCGGCCGGTTACGATAATTATGAATTTTACAACGGCGGTTCGCAGCAGCAATCTAACAGCAGCAATACATGGGCTACTACCCAATTAGGCCAGGGCAATTTTATTTACTGCATAGTAACCGAAGATGGCTGCCGAAGCGGCTGGAGCAATGTAGACAGCATCTATGTAAAACCTACCCCGCTTGTGCAGTTATCGGTTCCATCCAATACTATTTGCCAGGGCGACCAGGCAACGTTTACGGCATCGCCCACCGGATTAAATTTTTATGACTTTACAATTAATGGCACCTCTGTACAAAACAGCACCGCCAACACATACGCATCTACCACGATTAATAACGGCGATGTGGTAGTAGTAAGCGCAGCGCTTAACGGTTGCCCAAGTGCACCAAGTACTGCTATTAATATGACGGTAAACCCTGTGCCTGCTGTAACCATAGCCAGCAGCGATGCCAATGATTCTATCTGCCAGGGGGTATCGGTAACCTTTACCGCATCACCGGCCGGATATGATACTTATAATTTTTACGATGGGGCCACTGTGCTGCAAAGCAGTGCAGCAAACACTTATACCACCAACCTGCTTACCAATGGCATGAGTATAACCGTAGAGGCTATTGATAACAACTGCCCAAGCCCAATGAGCGCCGCCATAACCACGCAGGTAAGCCCCGCGCCACCGGTAAATGCCGGTGCTGACGATGCTGCATGTATAGATGCTCCAGCTACCGCCTTAACCGGATTTACACCAGCTGGTGGAACCTGGACAGGCAATGGAGTTGACGCCGCAGGTACATTTACACCGGCTACTGCGGGCGCAGGTAATCAATCGCTGGTGTATGCTTATACCGACCCTAACAGTTTATGCATAGGCTACGACAGCATTGTATTTGTAGTAAATGCACTGCCAACTGTAGTAATGAGCCCTACTGCTAACATTTGCGAAGGGCAAAGCACACAGATAACTGCCAGCGGAGGAACGACATACGCATGGAGCGATGGCTCAGCCACGGCAGCGGTAACAGTATCGCCGGCGGCTACTACTATTTACACGGTTACTGTAACCGACAATAACAGTTGCAGCAACACAGGCACTACCACCGTTAACGTAAGCCCTATCCCTGTGGCCGGTTTTACCGCCCCCCAGGTATGTGCTGGTTCGCCCACTGTATTTACCAATACCTCTACACCGGCAGGCAGTACCTACGTTTGGAATTTTGGCGATGGCACAACCTCTACCCAGGATAACCCGATCCAGCAATACAGCAGCAATGGCACTTTTAATGTTACGCTGGTAGCACAGTTAGGCAACTGTTTTGACACCACTACGGGCAATGCTTTGGTACATCCCGCTGCTGTAGCTAATTTTACAGCTGACCCTGTTACCTCTTACAACGATGCCGGTACGCCTATCCGCTTTACCAATACATCACAAAACAGCGATACCTGGGCCTGGGATTTTGGCGATGCCACCGTATCGGCAGAAGCAGCACCTGCACATGCTTATACGCAGCCCGGCACTTATACGGTAACCCTGGTAGCCGATAACCAATTTGGTTGCAGCGACTCGCTTACGCGGGTAGATTATATCCGCATTAACCAGCGCCCGGTTGTGTTTATACCCAATGTATTTTCGCCTAATGGGGATGGAGCTAACGAAAAGCTACAGGTGTTTACCAATGGCACTAAGTTTTTCGAGTTTAAAATATTTAACCGCTGGGGAGAGAAAGTATATGAAGGCAACAACTCTAACGATGGTTGGGATGGCACCTACAAAGGCAAAGAATGCCAGCCTGGTGTTTACTCTTACTACTTAAACATAGTGTTTGAAGATAACAGCAGCCGTGGAATGAAAGGCACTGTTACCCTTATAAAGTAACCCACTGAAATCTCCATCAAACAACAAAGCCATCTCTAACGAGGTGGCTTTGTTGTTTTTACACTTTTTTGCAAAGCGGCGTATTAAACTTTCCTGCAGCTAAGTAATCATACTACCATATTACTTAACAAAACCATTACAGGAGGAAACAGTATATGAGAAGCATAATTACACTCGCCATTTTTGCCCTTTCGGTTTTAAGTGCCTCGGCACAGTATGGCCAAAGTATTTTGAACCTGCGCATAAGCGACAACAGCCAGTTTAAAGTTTATATAGACGGAAACCCAGCAGGCCGTGTAAGCAACAACATAAAGATAAATAATCTGCAACCCGGCAAACACATGCT
>DATGXP010000170.1:0-2457 GCA_035298845.1 Chitinophagales bacterium | reverse complement strand
ATTAAAGATCCGAAAGAAAAGCACAAACTGTTTCATGCAATTGATACCGTGCCGGCAGTAAAGAAAAAGGCCGAGTGGGCCATGCGCTGGATAGAGAACGGAACATTTGCTGAGCGCTTAGTAGCCTTTGCCGCAGTAGAGGGTATTTTCTTCAGCGGTAGCTTCTGCTCTATCTTCTGGTTAAAGAAAAGAGGGTTGATGCCGGGCCTTACCTTCAGCAATGAACTGATAAGCCGCGATGAAGGTTTGCACTGCGAGTTTGCCTGCTTACTGTATGGTATGCTGCAAAACAAATTAAGCCAGGAGCAGGTACACAAAATTATTACCGACGCCGTGATAATTGAAAAGGAGTTTATTACCGAAGCGCTACCGGTAGACCTGATAGGCATGAACGCCAAGCTAATGCAGCAATACATTGAGTTTGTGGCCGACAGATGGCTGGGTGAACTGGGCTATACTAAACTTTACAACGCCACTAACCCTTTCGATTTCATGGAGATGATATCGCTGCAGGGCAAAACCAACTTTTTTGAGAAGCGCGTGGGCGATTACCAGAAAGCCGGGGTGATGGGAAACAAAGAGACGCAGGTGTTTAGTACTGACGAAGATTTTTAAAACATTGATATACAAGCTAAAATTTGGAGTGTCTACAAAATAGTTGACACAGCACAAATGGAGGTTTACAACAAAAACGATTGTACAGCAAAAGAGGGGAAGCTTAAAGCTACCTTAACCATTGCAAACAAAATATACTAACCCAATAAACTAATTACCAGATATGACATTTGTATTAAAAAGAAACGGAAAAAGGGAGCCGGTAAAGTTTGACAAGGTTACCGCCCGGATAGAGAAGCTAAGCTATAGCCTTAGCCCAATGGTAAACGTGATTGAAGTAGCGAAAAAAACCATTGAAGGTATCTATGCAGGCGTGCCAACTACTGAACTGGATAATCTGGCTGCAGAAACTGCTGCATCATTAACTATTACGCACCCGGATTATGCAATTCTTGCTTCGCGCATTGCAGTAAGCAACCTGCACAAAAACACTATCAAGAGTTTTTCGGATACCATGCGTAACCTTTACAACTATGTAGATGCCACCAGCGGTAAAAAACTACCATTGATAGCTGATGATGTAATGGCGATAATAGAAGAGAACGCCGACCTGCTGGACAGCACTATTATATATGACCGCGATTATGCGTTCGATTATTTTGGATTTAAAACGCTGGAGCGCTCTTACTTATTAAAGATAGCAGGCAAGATAGCCGAGCGCCCGCAGCATATGTATATGCGCGTGGCAGTGGGTATTCATAAACATGATATTGAATCGGCTATAAAGACTTACCACCTGATGAGCGAACGCTGGTTTACACATGCTACTCCTACCCTGTTCAACGCCGGCTCGCCTAAGCCGCAAATGAGCAGCTGTTTCTTGTTAACCATGAAAGAGGATAGCATTGATGGTATTTATGATACGCTAAAGCAAACTGCTAAAATATCGCAGAGCGCCGGCGGTATAGGCCTTGCTATTCACAACATACGTGCTACAGGCAGCTACATTGGTGGCACCAACGGAACCAGCAATGGTATTATTCCTATGCTGCGCGTATATAACGATACTGCCCGCTATGTAGACCAGGGAGGTGGCAAACGTAAAGGTGCCTTTGCGGTATACTTAGAGCCATGGCACGCAGATGTGTTCGAGTTTTTAGACCTGCGCAAAAACCACGGTAAAGAAGAAATGCGCGCACGCGATTTGTTCTATGCCCTTTGGATACCCGATTTGTTTATGCAGCGCGTAGAACAAAATGGCGAATGGAGTTTGTTCTGCCCTAACGAAGCACCGGGCCTGAGCGAATGCTGGGGACCAGAATTTGAAAAATTGTATACACAATACGAAAGCGAAGGACGCGCCCGCAGAACTGTAAAGGCGCAGGACCTTTGGTTTGCTGTACTGCAATCGCAAATAGAGACCGGTACGCCTTATATGCTTTATAAAGATGCTGCTAACAGCAAGAGCAACCAGCAAAACCTGGGAACGATTAAGAGCAGCAACCTGTGCACCGAAATAATGGAATATACCAGCCCTGATGAAGTGGCGGTATGTAACCTTGCTTCGCTTGCCTTGCCGCGCTTTGTAATAGATGGCAAGTTTGACCACCAGAAATTATATGATGTTACTTACCAGGTTACTAAAAACCTTAACAGAATCATTGACCATAACTTCTACCCTGTAGAAGAAGCAAAAAACAGCAACCTGCGCCACCGCCCTATTGGTTTAGGAGTGCAGGGCCTTGCCGACGTATTCATCATGCTGCGTTTGCCGTTTGAGAGCGACCTGGCCAAGATGCTCAACAAGAACATTTTTGAAACCATGTATTTTGCCGCTATGAGCGCCAGCAAAGATGAAGCAAAAGAACATGGTGCTTACCAAACGTTTGCCGGCTCACCGGT
>DATGXP010000169.1:0-3651 GCA_035298845.1 Chitinophagales bacterium | reverse complement strand
ATCGAGTTGTACCGACCCGGGATTGTTTTTGATAGGGGCTACAAAAGCCGGTTCTGATATCTGGCCCGAATCGTTTGTGGTATTATCGCCCTGTAGCGGAAAAAAAGTAGGTGTTACAGGGTCAGTGGTTTGCTGCTGTTTGGTATCGTTTTCTGCATCGGGCGTGTTTACGCCTTCCTTCTCAGTAATAAAGCCTTGCTTTATTAAAAAATCTTTTAGACCCATAGTTAGTGTTTGCAGATGGCTTGTTAGAAAACCTCTGCACTTGTTCCAATCAAATTTATAGTTTTTGCAATTATTTCAAAGCAAAAGCCATAAATACAGAAAGGCACCATACAGATACATGACGAACATGTGTAAAATATATTTTCAACCCATAATAATTCCGTTGGTTTATGACAAAAAGGTTAGGAACTTGGCATCAACTCTGCTTACCAACCACACGCCATTCTCTGAAAGATAGAATGCTATTCCATCTTCGCTCATCTGTTTTGCATCCACTTTCAACACTACCGGTTTGCCATGGCGGCTGCCTACATTTACAGCCGTATCGTAGTTAGCGCTGAGATGCACATGCAGCCTGCTCATCTTTTGCAAGCCAGTTGCCATAATAGACTCTACAAAACGCTCAGCCGTGCCGTGATACAGAACATTAGGAGGAGTAACCACTTTTAGCTCTACATCCACTTCTATACTATGCCCCTGGTTGGCCCGTATCTTTGAATAGTCTTCATTGAAAGAAAAACGCTTCTTCTCGTTTGTAGCCACAATCTCCTTCAGCGTTTCAAAATTCAGGTTACCGCCTTTGGCGTTAAGTTTTGTAATCAATTCATTTACATCTGCCCAGCCATTATCATCCAATTGCAGGCCTATTTCTTCGGGCTTATGCCGTAGCACCAGGCTTATAAATTTGCTGGCACCTTTAAGTTTCTTATCCATTCGTTTTACTATTTAAAATTAAAAAGGGTACCGCTATTGCGGCACCCACGTATTTAAGCTACCAAGCTAAATCCTATTTTACCTTTTTGCTTTTCAAATGTTTGCTCGTTTTGGTTAAACACTTCACTAATTGTCATAGGATACATGATAGTAGTATTGTAACCAATACTATCTGACAACCGTTGCGCTTTAGCCACACTTAACTTTCCAAACTCATAGCGCGCTATAAGGCGGCCCTTTCGCATTAGCGCCGAATCGATATTACTTAGCTGTGTATTGAAAGAACATATAATCTGTATATTCAAACAATCGGCCAGCAAGCCGTCGGAAATATTAAGCAGGTTCGAAACAGCTGAATGGCCGGCTTCTCGCCTATCCTGCAAAACCTGTTCGGCATCCTCTATTACCAATACCGAATTAGGATTCTCAATCAATAGATTAATAAAATCCGGATCGGTTAAATTGACCGCTACATTGTTAGGCACAAACATCACCTTCTTATTCAGTTTCGCTATCAGGTAGCGCAGGTAGGTGGTTTTACCCGTACCCGGCACGCCGTGCAGCAACACAATACCTTTATCGTTCTTGGTATTTAACCGCTTTTGAATAGTATTGTGCACTTCGGCAAAATCATCTTCATAGTTCATGCCTATATCCAGCTTTGTCTTTTTAATTTCAAGCTCGGTTAGCGATAAGCCATGGCTACCCTGCACAATCAGGTTTATCTCCCTCTTTTGTTTCTTCGCTCTTTGCTTAAACTTTAAAAGCAGTTCCGATACTTCTGCTACAAACTCAAGGTCGCTATCCTGCGCCAGTATTCCACAGCCGTTGCTATGAAACTTAAGCATACGGTCGTTACCCATAAGTATAACCGCATAGCCCAGTAAGTTCTTCTTCTCATCGTAGTCATAATATCTGTCAGAATATATTTTGGTTATATCCGCTGCATATTGCTTTACTACATGATCATAAGCCTTTTCCGCGTCTAACTGCCAGCACCATGTCTCTACCGGCATGTTGTTATACAGGTTGTAGTAAAAACGTGTTGCATCTACATAGTTATCTGAAAAGACATTTGTAAAGTCCCGCTTGGCAAACACTTCTCTGTATTTAATGCTCATTGTTTCTTGTTTTAAAAATTGGAGTGCCGCATTTAGTTCGACACTCCGTTATACTATCCATCCATTTTTACAATCCTCGGATAGAAGGAACCGACAACCTCCACTAAATCCAGCTGCGATTTCATCACTGTGTGAATATCCTTGTATGCGTGTGGTGCTTCATCCAGCCCTCCACCAAATAGTTTCACTCCATGCGCTTTCAACTCGCCTTTCATCAGTTCGTGCGTAATATTCTGCATGGCTTTAGAGCGGCTCATTTTACGTCCTGCCCCGTGCGATGCTGAATTTATACTCGCTGTTTCTCCTTTACCCTTTACAATAAACCCCGGTGCAGTCATAGAGCCCGGGATTATACCCAGCACATCTTTACCAGCCGGTGTAGCCCCTTTACGGTGCACTATCACTTCCTGCCCGTTCCATGTTTCTTTCCATGCAAAGTTGTGGTGGTTCTCTACCATCGCTATCGGCTTTTGCCCAATAGACTTTGCCATCTTTGCATGTATTACATGGTGACAAGCCGAAGCATAATCACCCGCCAGGTTCATAGCCAGCCAGTATTCCATACCCTCCTGCGAGTTAAGGTCTAACCATGCCAGGTGCTTTGCTTCACCGGGCAGTTTGGTCTTCTCCATCGCAATTTTGGTATAGTGCCCTGCTATACTCGCCCCCAATCCACGTGAACCGGAATGCGATAACAGCGCTACATACTTACCTATAGGGATGTTCAACGCATTCTGCTCGTTAGGTATATCTACTATACCCCATTCTACAAAATGGTTACCCGAGCCGGATGAACCTAACTGCTTAGCCGCTTTCATTTGCAAGTTCTTTACAAATGGTATTTGATTAAACACCTCGCTATCCAATACATCGTTATGCACCAGTTGCTTAAACTCGCGGCCGGCACCAAACAAAGTGTTCTCGTTTAGTTCGCGTTCGAAAAACTTATCACGGTTTTTCAACTCCATGGCCTGCACATCAAAAATGCTCAGGCACATACGGCAACCTATATCTACCCCTACCCCGTAAGGGATAACGGCGTTTTTAGTAGCCAGCACACCTCCTATTGGCAAGCCATAGCCCTGGTGCGCATCGGGCATCAACGCCCCTGCTACCGATACCGGCAAGCGCGAGGCAATATTCATTTGCTTCAGCGCACCTTCTTCTATATGCTCTGCACCATACGTACTGAAATCAACCCCCTCGGTATTCAGTTCGAACAACTCACCGGTTAAGCTATTCAGGTATTCTTTCAAATCCTTATTCGATAGCGTGGCATACTTCTCCTTCAGGTCTTGTTTTGCCTTATCATCCAACAGCATTTTTGCTATTGCCTTCAGACCATCTTCCTCCATAAATTCATGCGGATTAGCCAGTACATTTTTCAAAAGTTCCAACGCATCTTCCAACGAAGTATGCTTATAGTTCTTTTCCATAGTGCTCATAGCCAGGCTTATCACAGGGCCTTCCGGGTAACCTATTGCACGTATTTCTTTTCCTTTAAGTTTTAATTTTCCCATTTCGATTTTTATTAATCGTTAATCTGTTATTTAAAATATTCTTTTCTATCAAACTTTTATCAATCATATGC
>DATGXP010000168.1:0-1994 GCA_035298845.1 Chitinophagales bacterium | reverse complement strand
CCCCGAGCTTTTTACCCGCTGGGTGCAATGGGGGGCTTTCAGCCCTGTGTTCCGCACACATGCCACCAACGACCCCGGCATAGAGCGCCGGATGTGGGAATACCCCAGGGCAAATTTTGATGCTATGAAAAAGGCTGTGCTATTGCGCTATAGTTTGCTGCCTTACATTTATACTTATAGCCGCATGGCTTACGATAGCGGCGTTTCGCTAATAAGGCCGATGTACTACCAGCATCCCGCTAATGATGCTGCATACAACCACCCGGGCCAATATTACTTTGGAGATAACCTGATTGTAGCCCCTATAACCAAACCGGCACAAAAAAACGGAACAACAGAGCAAACAATATGGCTGCCCGATGGCAATTGGTACGATTTCAGAAATAATAACCTGCATGCCGGCGGCCGGGAGATAAAGCAAAAGTATGCGCTTGATGAGATACCCGTCTTTATAAAACAGGGAAGTATCATACCTACTCAACACATACAACAACGGGTAGCAGAATCGATTTTAGATACATTGCTTTTGTCTGTTTATACCGGTGCAGATGGTTCATTTAATTTGTACGAAGATGACGGCACTACAGATAACTACCGAAATAATAGTTGCTCATTTACTGCTATAAATTTAAGCCAAACCGATACAGCCTTGCAGCTTACTATTAACCCGGATGGTAAAGAGTTTACAGGACAGGTAAAAGAAAGAGCTTACGAGTTGCTGTTTATTAACTGCGATGCGCCCAAACATATTTGGGTAAACGATATGGAGGTAAAGGCCAGAAAGCATGACCCTTTGGCTAGAGTACTACAGATGGATATTCCGGCTATGCCTGCAAAGCAAGCTTGTACAATAAAGCTAGTCAGGTAGTTTTACAACTGGCTGATAGCCTGTGTAACCTGGGTAGTGGTAAGCACCGTTTTTAGTTTAGTAACCAACGCATTTTTAGCGGCGGTAGCCCTTTGCGAAGCAGAGCCATTGGTATTAACCACGGCAGTACCCACCACAGTAAAATACTCCTGCACCATAGGCAAAACCTGTGCTGTCTGCTGTGGGGTAAGCCCTATTTTTGCGGCCCATTTATCTACTGTATATTTTGCACTCTGGTAAGCGGCCGACTGGCCAACCACCGTACCCACTTGCGATACGGTACTTGAAACCGTTCCTGAATTAACCGCGCAACCGCTGCCACAAAATAATATAGCTGCCAGCAAAAAAAGGATAACTGAGTTTTTCATAACTTATATTTATGCGGCAATTATAGTGTTAAAATGGAAATTGTTTGTGGCTACAAATAATGCTATTTTCAACTAAGCAGGCTAACCCAGCAAATCCATCCTCTACACATATAATATCTTTTACAAGCACTTTCTTCTTTTGCTGGCGGGGTAAGTATTTTCCCTTCAATTGTATTGCGGCATATCATGCGGTAGGCAACAAAAATTTG
This sequence comes from Chitinophagales bacterium, assembly GCA_035298845.1. GTDB lineage: Bacteria > Bacteroidota > Bacteroidia > Chitinophagales > LD1 > Bog-950. The sequence goes on along the minus strand of DATGXP010000168.1, from coordinate 549 downwards.
TTCTTGCCTGTTCCGTAGGTGCGGGATATAACCCAACATAAAAGTTACTTACTCATATCTAGGTGACGCCATCAAAAAATAACAAAATATCACCTTTTGGGCGATTGCCATTGGCATTCAACTCCACGTTATTTGTAATAAGGCCTTGATGAGGAGAACAATGGCCGATGCATTCTTACTCACATCGTTCATTTAAACTTTACACATGAGAAAATTAAAAATTACCGGTCTATCGTTTACTGCTGTATTGGTATTAAGCCAATTGCTGCACAGCTGCAAATGGGGTAATAAGGTCAGCAACCCCGACCCTGTAGTAGTAAACCATGCATTTGAAACAGACCCACCTTTAGCCGATGATGTTATCATTGAAAAAATTGAAGGCGATGCACAGCATGTATTGCTAACTGCCCATTTTGCTAAAGATAAACTAACCGGAAACACCCTTGCCATCAATCTGGATGGAGAGCAAGTTGTATTAAGAGATGATGGAACAGAGGGCGATAAAACCGCAGGCGATGGCACATTTACATTAAAAGTACAAGATACATT
>DATGXP010000167.1:0-4681 GCA_035298845.1 Chitinophagales bacterium | reverse complement strand
TGAATTTTTAAGCAGGCGGTGTACAAACTCAGTTTCTTCAAAAGTAACCATGTTATCCTTATCGCCGCGTGTAAGCAGCACAGGGTGCTCTATTTTTATAAAATCCTGCTCGATTAAGTGTGTGTGCGCCAGGTCGCGCATCAGCAAGGCTGTTTTGCTCATCACGCTTTTCCATTCATGTTCGCCGTGGCGTTCGGCCAGTGCCTGGGCAAAAGCGGGCACTTTTTCTACAATCTTATCCGCATTTAGCATCTTAATCTCACGTTCAGCATCTTCGTCGCTCCATTTTAGTTTAGTGCCCAGCGTATATATTTTGCCCACCCGCTCAGGATAAAACCGGGCCAGCCACAGCGCCACATACCCGCCCATACTGTAACCAAAAATATCGATGCTGGTAACATAGTTTTCGTTCATCCAATCCAGCACCTCATGACACATGTTTTGAATGGTAAAAGCATGATGGTGTGATGGGCGGCGGCCATGTCCCGAAAATGTTAACGCATGAGTTTTATACCCCCCCGAGAGCTGCGTTTCTAATTCTGCAAACTGCTCTTTTGAGCCCAGTGCCCCATGCAACAGTAATATCTCTTTCATATAAATCTTATTGTAAAATAATGGTCAAACATAAAATAAGGCACGCTTTCTGCATAAATCTTTATCTTTATAACTGCAAAACGAGGCCAAATTTAATGTATCGAAATTTTATAGTCAGAAACTTGTTTCCCAACGGTTCTTTTTTTCATGCTTTGGCTTTTATGCTGCTTTTAGGTAGTACAAACTGCGCACTTGCTCAAAGTTCTGATTATTCCTTTAAATCTGCCGATGAGCAGGTAGCCATGGAGGTTTCGCGCAATGCAGGTAACATAGATATCACCATTATGTTTTCAAAAGCTTCTGAATTTGAATATGTAATGATTGAAAGAAGCGCCGATAGCAAAACGGGTTTCAGTCAATGCAAATACATTAAGTTTAACGAATCGGCTAACGATAGTGTGGTTATAGTAAAACGCGATAACTACCCGCTGGGTGCTGCATCCGATGTATTTTACCGCATTAAAACGGTAACTAAAGAAGGCATTACCCGCACCTATCCTTCCGTAAGGCTACCTGCCTTACATGCTTTAAAAGAGCAATAATTCCAGCAGCTTAATACGGCTTAGCAATGCCGCTTACAATCAATATAATCATGGGGATAGGTATAGTGCCATCGGTGCGCCATTCCTTTTCGGTATGTACATTGCTCCAGGGTTTTACCACTCCATTCTCAATAATGTACTGATTTGCCCAATCGGTATCATACACAGGCTTTATCACCCGTCCATCGTAGGTCCATTCTTCGGGGCGGCTAGTGCGCCATATAGGGCTAAAAGTTTCGCCATCCCACTCATACTGCTGGTAGATGTTGGTGCTGTATTGGGGCTTAATGGTTTTGCCATCAAACTCCCAGGCCAGGCGCGGGTCTACATTCCAGCGGGGGCGCAGTATTTTGCCATCCCACATCCACTCGTTGGCGGTGGCATTGCCCCATACCGGCTTCATGGTTACATACTCTACATCTTCAAAGGGTAGTTTGTTTTGCTGCACCGTCAGCCTTTTTTCCAGTTCGTACTTTTTAATAAGCGAGTACGCCACAATAATTACTGAAGAAGAAGGTAGTGAATCGGCATTGAAATATGCCAGCAGCGAATCGTTGGCTGTTGAATAAAAGCTAAGCCACTTTTTAATGCGGGTTACATATATCAATTCACTGCGCTGGCGCAGGTCTTCACTCTCTAACCTGCCTGCATAGAACTTGTTATTGCTAAATGAGTAAGCCGCTTCGCGGCTGTCCTTTTCGTAAATAAGCTCCAGTTTAGTGCTGGCGTGGTTCATACTGGTGGTCAGCAGAAAGATGTTGTCCTTACTATCACTCGACCCATTAAAAAATATGTTGCCCTTTTGAAAGTAGAGCAATTGCTTGCCATTGGGAGAGTATATCTCATTATTGCTGGCGTAAAACAGGCGGGTAGTATCGGCCAGGTAAACATAGCCGGTGCCCGCTTTTAAAAGCAAACTGAAACCAGTAAACAGGGAATAGAGAAACAGCCTTAGCTTCATATAATCTTTAGTTCGGCCAACAATTGGTGCAGCTTGTTACGATCGGTTAACTGGTAAGCCTGTATACCCAGTGCTTTAGCGGCCTCTACGTTTTCGGCCTTATCATCCACAAAAAACGTCTCTTCGGGTTTTAAATTTTCCCGCTGCAGTACGAGCTCGTAAATTTCTTTATCGGGCTTGCGGTAGCCTACCTCGTTGGAGTAATAGGCATGATGAAAAAGATTGCCAAACCTCTCGATACCGTATTGGGCTTTTACCACATCGTTTATGGTGTGTACATGTATCTCGTTAATGTTGCTGAGCGCAAAGGTCTTATACTGTTCCTTCAACTGCTTCAGCAGGGCAATCTTACTTTCAGGGTAGTGGATAAGGATAGAGTTCCATGCACGGGTTATTTCTGTATCGGGTGTGCCAGCCTTTAAAAACTGCTTTAGCTCATCGCGGAACTGCTGGGCGGTTAACTTACCGGTTTCAAACAAGTCGAAAATGGGATTTTGCCTGGCGTAGGATACTATCTGGCTAAAATCGACGGTAGCCAGCTTCTGAAACTCGGCAACCGTTACCATGTAGTCGATATCTACCAGTACATCGCCTATATCGAAAATCAAATTTTTGTAGGGTTTCATCAAGGTATTGCAAATGAACTGTAATAATAAGCCACGAAATGGCTAAAAAGGAGATTTTCATTGGAAAGAAGGTAATTTTAAAAGTAATTAGCGACTATGGAACAAAAAAGCCATTGTAAAGATGTTTTGGATGTAATCCTATTTGCGCTTGAATCAGGCCCCTGATATAAGTAAGGTGCTTTACCAGCTCAGATACCGCGTTCAATTTGGTTGCTTGGCGCGGACAAAAAGATACTCTATGGGAGTTCTATGCTGTATTGGGAGTTTTCGGCAAGTAGGCCAGTTGAAAAATCGATGTATTTAAATTATGTAGTAATCTGCACAAAATCTGTTGAGTCTTGTAGGGCACCCGGATTTCATCAACTAGTGGAAAATATTATTAACATTGCAACAGATACATTTTTACAACGTCAGGTTTAACCCAACATTATTAATGAGCCTTTTAAGCAGAATACAGAATAAGCTGCAGCGTGAACTGAAGCCTTTGAAATTAAGACTTAATCGGTTAGGTGACAAAAGAGAATGCTACGTCTGTAAAACAAAGTTCAATGAGTTTGAGGTACTAAACACAGGGCACTGTTATTATTGCAGGTCAACCGGTAGAGAAAGGCATTTGTTAATGTTTTTTGACAAACTCGGCTTATGGAATAAAATTAAAGGAGCGAATATTCTCCATTTCGCGCCGGAAACGCATTTTAGTCAGAGGATTGTTGACAGCAACCCGGCGAAATATGTAAAGGCCGATTTGACACCTGCAACATACTGGTATATTAAGGATGTGATAAAGATGGATGCTACTAAAGTTGAATTTCCGGATAATACTTTTGATTTTTTTATCGCCAACCATATTCTTGAACACGTACCAGACTACAAAAAGGTTTTGAGTGAAACATTTAGGGTATTAAAGCCAGGTGGTATAGCCATACTTCAAACACCGTTTGAATCGGCATTAATTAATAATATAGAGGATGAAGGAATTACCTCCCCGGAATTAAGGATTCAATATTATGGTCAGTGGGATCATGTGCGCATGTTTAGTGAAGCACGTTTGCTGGAAAGTATAAGAGACGCAGGCTTTAAATTGGAAATAGTAAAGCACGAGGATTTTTTTAGCTCCGCCGAAGGTGAATATTACGGGACATCTCCAAGCGAGTACCTGTTGAAGGCTGTAAAAGTGGGTTGAAATCGCCCTGTATTTAATGCCTGTAACGCAATAGGTCTCCGGTACGAAACCATTCCGGTTAATGCTGAGGCAATATGAGCCGTTTATTTTTTGTGGTTTCTATGCTTTAATTCTCTTTCGCTTTTTATAGCGCTGGCCTTTCAAATTTTCCGGTATAAACACATTGCCAGTCGTCTGCTTTTGCGGTGTAAGCTGTATACTCTTTTTAGCGGGTGCGCTTTTCTGAATTTTGCCGGTAAAACCGATATAATACGGTTACGCCAGACAAAGAATATAGGTATGATATTGTAAAAAAAAGCCTCCTGACGGAGGCTTTTTTAGTTTGTGGTCCCACCTGGGCTTGAACCAGGGACCCCCTGATTATGAGTCAGGTGCTCTAACCAGCTGAGCTATAGGACCGGGCAACTGTGTTGCAGGGCGAAAATAATTATTTACCTGTATTTTAGAAATGGAATTTAATTTATTGAAGATTTCTATAAAATTTCTGTCTTTCTATACTACAAATCAACGAAACACTAGTAATCCCTGTTATGTATTTTCTCTGCCAGCGCCAGCAATTGTTGTTTCTTTTCGTGGGGCAGGTTTACCGAGCGTAACGAGTCAAGCGACTTGTTATACAGCTCATCTATTTTGCTTTCTGTTTTGGTGCTGATGTCAAGTGCAGCATACACGCTCATTACGCCGGCTACTTTTTTTGTTTCATCTTTTTCCTGGAACAAGGTCAGCAACTGTTTGCGTTGCTCATCACTGGCATTGTTCAGCGCCGTAATTAACA
>DATGXP010000166.1:0-4764 GCA_035298845.1 Chitinophagales bacterium | reverse complement strand
GCAGGTTAAATGCCGGTGTTACGTTTAAAGTGATTTCGGAAATTACACCCAGGCAGCCCAGGCTTACCAGAGCGGTATTAAATAGTTCTTTATCACGGAGATGATGAATGGTTAGCTTTTCACCATCAGCTTTTATTAGTGTAAATTCCTCTACCTGCGAACCAAGTATCTGGTGCGTAATACCACTGCCGTGCGTGCCGGTGCTGATAGCCCCTGCAAGCGATTGGTAGCAGATTGACCCCAAGTTTTTCAGAGCCAGCCCCTCGTTATGCAGTTGTTTTATCAGCGCCTGTAGTTTAATGCCGGCCTGTACTTTTACCTTTAGCAGGGGTATATCTATTTGCAACACTTTGTTGTACCTGTCCAGGTTAATTAATGTATCCTCAGAGAGGCATACTGCACTCCATGAGTGACCGGTACCGGTTAGCCGTACTTTCTGGCTCTGTTGTATTATTGCTACCAGTTCTGTTTCTGTTTGCGGCTGATAGTAATGTTGGGCTATACAGCGCTCATTCTTTGCCCAATTAACAAAGCTGTGCGGTTTCGGGGAATTCATGGGGATAAATTTAATAGGTTAAATGCAACCTCCTTGTATTTGAATGCCTTCTTAAGTAGATAAGAAATATTTTCGGAAGCTATTTTTTTAATTACTTTCAAACCTGACACTCCAAACCCCTGAAATGCATGAAGAAAAATTTACTTGTAGTTATCCTTTCCTGGCTGTCGCTGGTTACTGCGGCACAATGTTTAAGTAACGTAAATTTTAATAGCTGGAGCCCCGCTGGATACCCAAACAATGGTAGTTGGTCGGTGCAAAACGGCGGGTCACAAATTTACCAGGGTACTAACGGTGCTCAGTCTTTTTTTGTAAGCCCCTTCGATTTGATGAATGTGCATCTTACGGGTAGTTTCAGGTCGAATGATAATGATAATGATTGGATGGGTTTTGTATTTAGCTTCCTAAACCCCATAAACCCAATAGATACATTTGATTGCTGGCTTTACGATTGGAAACAGGAAGCTCAGGGAGGAGCCTCAAGTGGCATGTCTCTGTGCCGGCTTAATGGTTATATCTCGCCAAACCCACCACCAGGAGTAAGCGACCATCCAAATTTTTGGGATCATCAAAGTTCTCCTCAGTTTACAGTAGTGGATAATAACTTTGGCGGACCGGGATGGAACCAAGGGCAGAATCATAATTTTGAACTTTACCTTACCTATACAAGGGCCACTATTTTTATTGATGGTGCACAGGCTTTCGATTGGCAGGATTGTTTTAAACCGGGCAGGTTTGGCTTTTATAATTTTTCGCAAAGCGATTGCATTTATAGCAATTTTAATTACGAGTTGTATATTGATTATGCCTATGATGACAAAGCCTGTTTAGGTAGCCCCGCAGCATTCAGTTTTATAGACCCATGTGTGACTTCGTTGGGACAGTATCAAACTTTAACCTGGCATTTTGGCGATGGCACGCCCGATTTGGTGATAAATAATCCGACGTTATCTACGGTTAATACAACGCATATCTATACGGCTGCTGGTGTATACAATACAAGTCTTACAGTTGTAGATATGAATGGCTGCACAGCCACTGCTACTCATCCCATCGATGTCAGGACGCCAATCACTATTTCCTCAAACCCGGTGAATCCTTTGTGCAATGGTGGCAGCAACGGGAGTATTCAGGCGCTTCCTTCAGGCGGTTTTGGTGGCTATTCTTATTTATGGAACAACGGCAACATTGCTCAAACTTTACCAGGACTTACTGCAGGTACCTATACGGTAACAGTTACCGATGGCAATTGCCAGACCTCGGCCCAGTTTACGCTTAACCAGCCCACTGCCTTAACGGCTACAACATCGCATACCGATGCCCCTTGTGGATCCAACGGAACGGCAACTGTTACTATAGCCGGAGGAACCCCTCCCTATACAGGAGTTAATTGGGCAGGCATAGCTGCCAATGGATCAGGTACTTCATCGTTACCTGCAGGTACATGGATAGCGGATTTTCGCGATGCAAACAACTGCTCTGCCTTGCTGCAGTATAGTGAAACCATTGCTTCACTGCCGTGCGGTATTACCTCCAGCACATCAAAAACCAATGTTACCTGTTTTGGTGGCAGCAATGGCTCTGCTACTTTAACTGTTACTACGGCTAATCCGCCTCAAAATATAACCTGGAGCAACGGTGGCACCGGTTCTACTATTAGTAACCTGCCCGCCGGCACCTATACGTATAATTATACCGATGGACTGCCTGCACACGCTTTTAGCGGCAGCATCACTATTACCCAGCCCAGCGTGCCTATGACCGTGCAAATGACTACTACTGGTATAGCATGTGCAGGCTCAAACACCGGACAGGCTACAGCATCTGTTGTATCTGGCGGTGTAGCCCCTTATACCTATACATGGAGCGGTGGGCATCCTAATAATCCGGTGGTTCCAAATTTAGGCGCAGGGCCTATATCTGTTACTGTAACGGATAACAATGGGTGCACCGGCACTGCATCGGGCACTATTTCGTCTGTGCCTTCTTTGGCAATTGCGTTTACTACTATCATAGATAGCTGCTATTACTCAGCAAAAGGTAAAGCCTTTGTACATGTATCCGGTGGTAGCCCGCCTTATAGCTATGAATGGAACAATTTTGGCACAGATACAGCCAATCTTAACCTGGTTACAGGTACATACACTATTACCGTAACCGATTTTAATGGTTGCACAGCCACCGGCTCTACCCTGGTGGGGGGGCCTACTTCCGGTGTAACTAAAACACAAGCGCACCAGAATATACTTTGCAACGGAGCCAGTACCGGCAGCATTACCATAAACATTAGCGGTGGGACACCGGGCTATAGTTATACGTGGAATCCTAGTACGTTATCGGGAACAAATCCTACCGGGTTGGCTGCGGGTGTTTATAACTTTACCGCTACCGATGTGTATGGCTGTAGTATTATGGGTGCCGACACATTGCGCGAGCCGGCCACGGCACTTACTGCTGTTACATCGCATACTAATGTTACCTGCCACGGTGCAAACGATGGAACGGTAACTATTACTGTGGGTGGCGGTACACCACCTTACAGTTACCTGGGCAACCCTATACCTGCCGGCACTACTACCATACCAGGCCTTGCACCAGCCACCTATGCCGGCAATGTAACCGATGCGAATGCCTGCGCTGTTGCTGTATCAGAAACAGTAACCGATCCGGGTGTGCAAACTTTAAATGTAAGCAGTACCAATGCTACCTGCAATGGCGCTACGGATGGTTCGGCCACGGCAGTGTTTACAAATCCTACCGGCAGTGTTACGTATAATTGGTCAGGCGGCCTTACCGGTTCACCTTTAACCAATGTAGGGGCCGGCACTTATGATGTAACAGCCACCGATGGCAACAACTGCACACTTACCGGAACTACAACCATTACCGAACCTGCAGCTGCTGTGTTGCCGGTTACCGCTACAGATGCGGCCTGCTTTGGTGGCAACGGTAGTGCTACTGCTAACCCCGCAGGTGGCACACTGCCTTATACCTATACATGGAGCAACGGGGCGGGCAATTTGCAAACTATTACACCACCAGCCGGCAACTACACTGTTACAGCTACCGATGCCTCTTCGTGCAACCAAACGGGCAGCTTTACAATTAATCAGCCGACAGGTATGACTGTGCAGATAGCATCTTCCAATGTAAGTTGTTTTGGCGCTGCTACCGGCACCATTACACTTACGGTAACCGGTGGCTCGGGCCCTAACTATACTTATACATGGAACCCCAACGTAAGCAGTACCGGCTCTGCTACCGGCCTTGCAGCTGCTACGTATAACATTACCATTACCGACCAGGCCAGCTGTACGCTGGATACAGTAGTGACTATTACACAGCCGGCTGCACCGTTAAGCGCGGTTACTGTATTTACAGATGTCACCTGCTTTGGTTTAAATGATGGAACCATAACTACTACGCCTGCCGGCGGCACTGGACCATATACCTATACATGGAACCCCAACGTAAGCAGTACCGGCTCTGCTACCGGATTGGCAGCGGGCAGTTACTCGGTTACAATTTCCGACGCTAATAGCTGTACACTTGTAGAAACGGCCACCATTACAGAACCGGTAGCCGCACTTGCTGCGGTGCCTTCGCAAGTGGATTTGATTTGCAATGGGGTTAGCACCGGCGAGGCATCGGTAGTAGCAAGTGGCGGTACCACGCCATATACCTATACATGGAACCCCAACGTGGGCAACGGCAGCAGCGTTACAGCACTGGCTGCGGGCCAGTATGGCTTAACTGTTACCGACGACCACGCGTGTACAGTTACCGTGGCCTATACTCTTACCGAGCCACCGCTACTGATTGTTTCCGAAAGCCACTTAAATGTGCAGTGCGCAGGCGGCAGCGATGGGCAGATTACTTTAACGGCCTCTGGCGGCACCCCGGGCGCCGGCTATACTTATCAATGGAACCCCAATGTAAGTACTACCAATTTAGCTACCGGTTTGGCTGCCGGCAGCTATGCTTACACGGTTACCGATGCCAATGCCTGTACGACGGCTAATAGCACTGCTATTACACAGCCTGTAGCTTTAGATGTAACCGCTACGCCTACCGATGTAATTTGTTTTAGCCAGCTTAATGGTATAGTAGCTGCAGTAGCATCTAACGGCACTGCCCCTTACTCGCTTACTATAACCAACGATGGCATTAATTTTCAGAATGATGTAAACGGGCAGTTTACCGGCCTG
>DATGXP010000165.1:0-2114 GCA_035298845.1 Chitinophagales bacterium | reverse complement strand
AAAGGTAAATGGGTAACAGGCGGCTCCTACGGAGCGCAACAACTTTTGCGTTTGTTTGTATCAACTGCGCGAATAGGAAAGGCCTTGTGAATTTGGGCGTTAAAAAAATCATGAAGAAAACCGTTAAGAACTGCGTGCTGTTCGAAGTGGCGCGGCACTATACTTCTTTGTTCGTGTAAAATTTGCTACGCGCCACAAGTTCACGCAGTTTAGGTTTGCGAAATGATTTTTAGCCCAAAGTCACACAGCCTTGACCTTTTTTGTTACTTTTTTGGGTCAAGCCAAAAAAGTAAAAGCTATAGAATATAGGCCGCCCAAAGATGGAAGGACAAAAGCTTACGCTATCCTGTTCCCATCCTTATCAAACACCTGCATGGTGTTATCTTCCTTAGGGGTTTTGCGCACAGTAAGGCGCTCAAATATGCTATTGATAATAGACAACAGGATGCTGAAAAACAGCGCCTGCCAAAAGGTGGCTACATCAAAACCCGGCTTCAATATCCAGGCCGCTATTTCAATAATAAAAGCATTAATAACCAGCAGGAACAAGCCAAGCGACACAATAGTAGCGGGTATGGTTAAAAAAACCAGCACAGGCTTAACCGATACATTCAGCAGCGAAAGCAAAGCAGCCAGCAGCACGGCATATCCAAAGTTTTCCAGGTACACACCCGGCAAAATGTAAGCGGTAATTACTACAGCAATAGCGTTTAAAAACAGTTTGATTATAAAGTTCATAGTGGTATAACGATCAAGCGGCTAAAATAATTTATTGGATATTAATTATTGCAAAGGTTTTACAATAATCTTTCAATGAATATCGCTCACACTCACCCGCTCCACGGCTATCAATTCAATCTCTATGCCTTTGCGTTTAGCGGTTTCTGTATACTCACTTATCATCTCCAGCACATCGTGGTCTATGTGCTGCGCCAGCGTGCCGTTAATTACCACACGCGAGTAGTTGGGTATGTGCGCCAGTACCTGTTTTATTTTTGCTTTATCTAAAAACGTAACATTGGTATGCAGGTTAATGGTATAGTTAGTAATGCCCAGGTGGGTAGACTGCTGCACATCGTAATCGGCTACGTAATTGTTGCGGATGATAAAGATGATAGAAAGCAAAAGCCCTACGCTTACACCTATCAGCAAGTCGGTAAATAGAATTACCACCAGCGTAATAATAAAAGGCAGAAACTGGCTCCACCCCAGGCGGAACATGCTTTTAAATAGTTTGGGCCGCGTGAGCTTATAACCGGTTACTATCAGTATGGCCGCCAGTGCGCACAGCGGTATCAGGTTTATTACAAAAGGGATAAGCAGCACCGCCAGCAGCATAAATACACCATGCGTAAATGACGACAATTTTGTTTTGCCACCGGCATCTATATTGGCTGAGCCGCGCACAATTACAGCCGTTAGCGGCAGTGCCCCCACCGCGCCGCATAGCATATTGCCAATGCCCTGTGCTACCAGCTCGCGGTTGCCGGGGGTAGTGCGGTGCCAGGGGTCCAGCTTATCTATGGCTTCTACACATAATAAAGTTTCTAATGTGGCCAGCGTGCCTATTACCAGTGCCAGCTTAATGGTTTCGGTATGGGTGGTAAACACCGCAAAATCGGGCAGCATAAAAGAGGCAAACAAATGTTCGGGTAGCTTTACCAACTGCGCATCGGTCAGTGCCAGCCCAGGTGCAAATTGCGTAAACACTAGTTGCAGCAAAATGCTGCCCGCCACCACCAATAGCGGGGCGGGTATAAAGGCAATTTTTTTCAGCCATTGTTTTTCGTAGGCAATGTAAATACCCAGCGAAAAGAAGGTGATAAGTATGGCCCCTGCTGTCAGTTGGGTATACAGTTCTTTTACATTGGTAAATAAGTGCGTATCGTTTACCAGGTTTATAAACTCCTTGCTCCAGAAATCGGGATGATTATACCCGAGCGCCACCGGTAGCTGTTTGCTTATAAGTATAATACCAATACCGGCCAGCATACCCTTAATAACCGACGAAGGAAAGTAATTGGCAATAGCGCCCAGCCTGAGCGCACCCAGCAGCAACTGAAATGCACCGGCACCAATTATTATAGCCATAAAAGCCGGGTAGCTGTATTGGC
>DATGXP010000164.1:0-11358 GCA_035298845.1 Chitinophagales bacterium | reverse complement strand
ACTTACACCCGTAAAGTGGACATGGAACGCGGTGCCCTTAGCTAAGGGCGAATACAAGCTGGTATTTACTGCCAGGATAGATGCCAAGTGGCATACCTACGGTATAAACATAGCCGATGGCGGTCCGGTAAAAACATCGGTTACGCTTGAGAAAAATCCCTTTGTAGAAGCGGTAGGCAAAACCAGCGAAAGAGGCGGCAAGGTGCATGAGGGCCATGACCCCATATTCGATATGCAGCTAAAGTATTTTGAAGAGGCAATGATATGCGAGCAGGTGGTTAAGATAAAAGGTGATACCAAATTAAAAGGTGTGCTTGAGTTTATGGCCTGCGACGATCACCAATGCCTGCCACCCGATGCTATAGACTTTGAGTTTGATTTGAAGATGGAGCAGGGTGCTATAAAGGGCAACGATGAGAAAACTCAAGGACTGGTAATACCGGTTACTGGTGCAGATAAACAAAAACTGGATTCAGCTATACAGTCGGTAATAAGTAAAGAGTTGAAAGAAGATTCGATGGAGGCGGGTGTGGTAGCTGTAACAGCAAATGGCACCGATAACCGCTTTGGCGAAGCCCAGGCTAATTGCGGCGCTGCGGCAGAAGAAGACAAAAGCCTTTTTGCCATTATAATATTGGGCTTTTTAGGAGGCCTGGTAGCTTTGGTTACCCCGTGTGTGTTTCCTATGATACCGCTTACGGTTTCATTTTTTACCAAACGTAGTGAGAGCAAAACCAAAGGAAAGTTTGAGGCTTTCTTTTATGCGTTTAGCATTGTGTTTATTTATTTCTTGCTGGCGGTACCGTTCTTGCTGTTTGATATTTCGCCAGATACGCTGAATGAAATATCGACCGGTGCGCCACTCAACGTTTTCTTCTTTGTAATCTTTTTGGTGTTTGCGTTTTCGTTCTTTGGTTTTTACGAAATACAGTTGCCAAGTTTTATTGCCAACAAGGCAGATAATGCCTCGAACGTAGGTGGGCTGATTGGCATTTTCTTTATGGCGCTTACACTGGCCATAGTATCGTTCTCTTGCACCGGGCCTATCATCGGTTCGCTACTGGTAGGTGCCTTAAGCTCGGCCAGTGGCAAACTAAACCTGGTAGCGGGTATGACATCTTTTGGCCTGGCACTGGCATTACCTTTTGGCTTGTTTGCATTGTTCCCTAACATGATGAAATCGCTACCAAAATCGGGCGGCTGGTTAAACTCGGTTAAGGTGGTGTTAGGGTTTGTAGAATTGATATTCGCCATCAAATTTTTATCAAATGCCGACCTGGTAGCGCACTGGGGTATACTTAAGCGCGAAACCTTTTTGATGCTATGGGCTATGTTGGGCTTTGCCATGTTTTTATACCTGATAGGTAAACTGAAATTTCCGCATGATTCGCCAGTAGGCAAACTATCACCGGTTAGGATTACATCTGCCGCATTGGCACTAATATTTACGGCATATACATCGTACGGCATACTTGGTAACGACCTTAACCTGTTCAGCGGTTTTCCTCCACCTAAGTTTTATTCATTAATGAAAACTGAGTCGGCCATAGAGCCTATTAAGAATGACTATGCTACCGCACTTGCTAAAGCTAAGGCCGAGGGTAAGCCTTTGATGATAGACTTTACCGGTTGGGCATGTGTAAACTGCCGTAAGATGGAAGAGAACGTATGGCCCGATGTAAAGGTGCTGGAGCGCCTGTCGGAAAAATATGTGATTGTATCGCTTTATGTAGATGATAAGCAACAGTTGCCCGAAAGCGAGCAATATGTTAGCCCGGTTACAGGAAAGAAAATTAAAACGCTGGGTAATAAGTTCAGCGAGATGCAGACTAAATACTTTAAGGCTAATACGCAGCCTTATTATGTGCTGGTATCGCCCGATGAAAAATTGTTGACCGTACCGCGCGGCTATACGCCAGACTCAGAAGAATACGTTTCTTTTCTGGATTGCGGACTGAATGCCTATAAGCAAATCAGCAATCAAACCTCGTTGTTACAATAAAATATTAGAGGGTAGAGTTATTTTGAAGGTAGTGCCGCCTGTTTGGTTGGTTTCGATAGATATGTGACCGTTCATACTGTCCACTATTTTCTTACAAATAGTTAAGCCCACACCTGAGCCTGCATACTGTTTCTCAGTTTGTACTCTATGAAATATCTGAAACACTTTATCGCGACTACCCTCAGGTATACCTATACCGTTGTCGGCTATAGTAATTTCCAGTTCGCCATTTTTTACAATCGACTTGACAGTTACTACAGGTTGAGGATTCTCGTTATACTTAATGCCATTGCCTATTATGTTTTGCAGCAATTGCAACATTTGGGTACGGTCAGCTGTCATTTCGGGCAGATCGTAGCTAAGTATGCGGGCATTCTTTTCTTTAATTAACGCATCGAGGTTTAACTTTATTTCTTCCACTACATTAGCCAGTTTTACCTTTTCCAAACGTGAGTTGGCATCTACCTTTGCCAGGCGGAGCAAATCCACAATCAGTTGATCCATTCGTTTGGCACCATCTATAGCATAGCCTATAAACTCGCTTTGCTGCTCGGTCATGTTACCGTTCAGGCTACGCTTAGTAAGACCCATGTAGGAGGTAATCATACGCAATGGTTCGCGCAAATCATGCGAAGCTACGTGCGCAAATTGTTTTAATTCATTATTCGAAATTTCAAGCTTATGCACATACCTTTTAATCTCTTCATTCTTCTCTTTTAGTATAGCCGCTTCTTTTTCCTGTTGTTCAGTTTCAAATTCTTTTTTAGCGCGTGTAAGAGCATTAGTTTTTTCTATATCAAAAAAATATTTCAGGCTTTCGGTGTAGCTATTTTGATACTCCCATGCTTTTTTATAATCACCACTTTCGGCCACAAATTTCGATAGCAGTTCATATACATGCGATAGCTCTCGTTTGTTCTCCAACCTATTAAACAGGTCTTCTGCATCCAATAGCTCCTTAATACCCTCTTCCTTTTTGCCGCTGGCAAAAAGTGCATCTCCAAGGTTTGTTTTTACCATGGCAACCTCGTAAAGCATATTATTGCTCTGATAGTAACCCAGAGTTTCATTCAGATAGCTTAGGGCTTCGTCAAATTTTTTGATGCGCAGGTGCATAATACCAAGATTGGCTTTGGTAAGCGCAATGCTGTAGGCGTCATTTGTTTCTTCATCAATCTTTAATGCCTTAAACAATATATCAATGGCTTTTGAAAACTCTTCCCGCCGTTCGAAAAAACCGGCATATGAAACGTAACTCTTAGAAAGCTTAAACTGGCTGCCTATCTCCTGAAAAATAGAGATTGCCTTAAGAATATACTCCTCGGTAGATATGTTCAGTTCAGATGCACTAAGTAATACCGATACATTGTAATAAAATGAACCGAGAAAACCTTTTTCGCGAAAAGATGGAGTGGGGCGTGATTCAATCTGCTTAAGCCCTTTCATGTAGCTTTCCTGCGCGGCAAAAATATCGCCCTTAAGTTGATATGAATTCCCGAGGGTCATATAAATTTTGTAAGCCACATCACCCAGGTCTTCTACTTCCTGCTTGGCAAGTGCCTTGTTGCATAGCTCAATTGCCTTATCATAATTATTGGCAACCAGGCACTGATAAAAGGCGTGTATATACTTAGCATAAGCATAGTGACGGGCATTGCCACTTTCTGCAGCCATGGCTGTAGCCTGTTCTGCCAGCTGCAGGGCATCGGCATTTCTGCGCTCTACCATCTGCTCAGCCTGCTGAATCAGTTCTTCAAAATTTACAAAAGGTTGCACTGTTAAGCTCATACACTAACGGTTCTACTTAGTGCAACGTAAATGGTTTGCAAAAGTTACAGTTTGTGTTAAACAGTTTACCTTTTACCTGTGCAGGTATTAGCTGCAGGCGTTATATTTTTTTATTGGCGTTCACTTTGGCGGCGATAAAATGCCGGATAAACGAATTTAGGTGTTACAGAAAAAACTGCCTCTTCAGGGCTTTTCCATTACAGTGCCGCAATTTTTGCAAGTGCATAAATCTGTATTAGAGTAGAAGCGGGCCATAACAGCAGGTAGATCTTTCACAATATCATCTACCCTTATTTTTTCTTCGTATAGTTTATTGCCGCAATTTTCGCAGTACCATTGAAAAGCATCGAGCACATCTTTGGGGCGGTTAATCTCCATGACGAGGCCGACACTACCCTCGGTGCGGCGCGGAGAGTGAGGTGTGCGTGCAGGCAGAAGAAAGATATCTCCTTCATTTATATGCATGTCTACTATCTTACCATCTTCTACAATTTTTACTACAATGTTGCCTTCCAATTGGTAAAAAAACTCTTCTGTTTCATTATAGTGGAAGTCCTTTCGCTTATTGGGCCCGCCTACTACCATTACAATAAAATCATCGTTGCCTTTGTAAACTACCTGATTCATAACCGGTGGCTTTAGAAGATGTCGGTGCTCGTCAATCCATTTCTTAAAATTAAAAGGCCTGGTAATTGCCATAGTTGTAAAGGTTTTATAAGTAGAATTCAAAGCCAAACAAACTCATTTTCTTTTTTATCTGTTAGTATCATGGCTTCTGATTTGTAAATTGCAGCTCTAAATTACAAAAATGAATCTTGACCTGACCGGAAAAAACGCCTTTGTGGGTGGAAGCAGCAAGGGAATTGGCAAAGCTATAGCTGTGGAATTAGCAAAACTTGGCGCTAATATTACCCTTGTGGGCCGCGATGAAGCCGCGCTTGTACAAGGGCAGATAGATTTAAGCTTTATTAGCAAGGCCGAACAGCATCACGATTCGCTGGCAGTTGATTTTGGTAATTGGGAAAAGGTGTTAGCCGCTGCGCAAAAACACCAGAAAAAAACCAATAAGACTTACCATATACTGATTAACAATACAGGTGGCCCCGCCGGCGGAAAAATATCGGAAGCACATGAAGATGAATTTGTAAAAACCTTTGAAGCTCACCTACTAAATAACCATGCACTTACCAAGCTGTTTGCAGAGGGTATGAAGACCGACAGTTATGGGCGCATTATCAATATTATTTCTACATCGGTAAAGCAGCCCTTGCCAAACCTTGGTGTAAGCAACACGATACGGGCGGCTGTAGCTAACTGGGCGAAAACTATGGCTAACGAGTTGGGTGCCTTTGGCATTACTGTAAACAATGTATTGCCCGGCGCGACAGAAACCGATAGGCTACATAGTATTATTAAAAACAAAAGCGAAAAAACGGGTGCGGATATAGACACCATTAAAGAAGAAATGCTACGCGAGATCCCCATGAAACGTTTCGGCAAGGCAGAAGAAGTAGCAGCTGCGGTAGCCTTTTTAGCTTCACCTGCGGCTGCCTATATCAACGGTATAAATGTACCAGTGGATGGAGGCAGAACAAGCTCTCTTTAGATTAATTATGATCAACCCCGGCAATGTAAAGGCATAAAAAAAGCCTCCTGTAAAACAGGAGGCTTTTTTTATGCCTTGTTATAGTTTGCTATTTGTTTGAACCTGCTTTTAAACCAGGGTGCGGTGCCGGTGGATTGCTATCGCCGCCTTCGCCATCGTTGGCATAGCGGAACTCAACCTTGTTCTTCATCTTCTTTTCGTAAGGAGTACCCTCGGCAGCTTTTTTACCGCCCTGGTATTTTACAATAAACCTGTCGCGCGAAATACCATATTTTTCTACCATATAATCTACGGCAGCGTTGGCGCGGTTCCAGGCCAGCTGCTCATTAAATTTCTGGTCGTTCTTGGATTCATCGTAACCGGTTACCACTACCTTCATATCCGGGCACATTTGCATACGCTCCGCTATCTGGTGCAGGTTTCCATAGTACTGAGGATCTATATAATATTTATCTGCATCAAATATTACGCTTGGCAATTCAATTTTAGAGCAGTCGTAGTTGCCACCGCCTGCACCCCGACGTTTGCCACCAGTTGCGCCTGCACCACCTATGCCACCATTAGTGCCGTCTGTACCATCGGTACCGTCAAGTCCTTCGTTACCAAAACCAGTTGTATCGCAACATGGATTAGGTGGTATAATAGCTGCTCCATTTGAGTCGATAGGGAAACCCGGAGGAGAGAATGGCTCCTTATCCAAACAATCAATAATACCATCCTTATCACTGTCCAGGGCTACACCATGTGTATCTACAGGACAATCTTTCTTGGTATTTGGCTCCTTATCAAGTGCATTAATTACACCATCCCCATCGTCATCCTTCAATATATCATCAGCCACACCCTTAGGATCAACCTCTCCCAGCTTACGGTAGGTATGATACATTGGGTTTAACCAATACATCGGCTCGGTTCTGTTTTTACCCACGTGGAAGTTAAGCGTAATAGCTGTGTATGAAATATTATCGTTGCTGCGCGTAAAGCCAGAGTGCTCATCCTGCTGCCAGCGGTAACCATCAAGCAAATCGCTACCGGTAAATATCATACGCTCTTCAAGGCCTATGCTCATGAATTTAGCCACGTGAAACTGAACACCGATACCTACTGTACCGGCAGGAATAAACTGCCACTGTTTGAAACCCGTTGCGTTGTTTTCATGCTCGGCATCCGATTCATATTTGCCATCCAGTATGCCATTTAACAGCTTTAACGATTGCTTTCTCCTGTCCAGACGTTCGTTTACAACAGGGCCATTAGGATTTTGGTTTGCCGGATTAACATATAGGTCGTGTACCGATGAAAAATCGTACACAGCTCCGTTTGCGTCCAGAGCATCCATTTTAGTTCTAAATAAAAAACCATCTACCCCTGCCACCAAATAAAAATTACAAATGTTTCTTTCTTTATGAAAACGAACATTACCCAGGTTAAGCACCGCAGCAAAGTGAGCCTCATGCACATAGGTACGATAGTTGTAAAAAAACAACTTGTTCATATTAAGATTCTTCTCTGTATTAGCCGGAACCAGGTTAGGATTGTTCCAATAGTTTACGCGAGCATCGTACTCGCCATGCAGTGCGCGGTTAAAAGCCAAGTTACCATCGGGTTCCCAGTTTCTACCGGTCATCATCATAAAATTATAGCCCCCACGAAGAGATATCGTATAGCCCAGTGCCTTGCGGATGGTAAAGCCTGCGCCAATGTTTTGTGTTATCCCTTTAAGGCTTACAAAAGGTTTAACGTCGCCACTCAATAAGGCAACACCAAAGTTAACACCTATTTCCCATTGGTCTTTAGGCTTGGCTGGGAAAGCATACTGCCTGGCTAAATATGATTGTTGTTGCTTTGTTTTCTTTTTGCCCTTTTGAAATGCTGCAGAATCCAGATCATATCTTGGCTGCAAAGGAGTAGATATTTCTTTACGACGGTAAAAATTGAAATTCTTCGACTCCATATCCGGCTTCAAAAACTGAAGCTGGTTTTGACTATCCTTTCCTTTTACAGTGTCATTCTTGGCATCTATATTGGCAGTTTTTTCAGTGTTGCCGTTAACGGTTTTGTCCTTGGCATTGCTTTTATCGTCCTTTGTAGTAGCTTTCTTATCCTTAGCAGATTTATCCTTAGAGGTGCTCTTATCTGTTTTTTTAGAATCCTTATCGTTGCTGGTTTTAGTGCCAGAAGTTTTTGCAGGTTCTTTCTTTTTAGATGACGAATTGTTTTGAGCATGCGTAGCCATAGCTGCATTCAAAAACACAAACACCAGGAGTAGTTTTGTAAATTTTCCCATAGTCAAAACATTAATTAATCCCTAGCCTACAATGATGCAGAGGCTGCGCCGAATCGGAATACCCGATGCGATTTTATCCCCTGTAGGTCGGCAAATTAAATTAAAATTTGTGAATAGCAGAAAAAAACGAAAATATTATCGGCCGTTGAGTTCAAAAACACTGTAAGGCAACCGGAGGTTAACACCTACTTAATAAGCCCTCGCCGTCTTCCCTTCCATGTAGTTAATAAATGCCCTGTTAGCCCCCTTGTTTCCACCAGGTGTAGGATAGTTGCCGGTAAAGTACCAATCGCCCAGATTATGCGGACAAGCCGTATGCAAATCTTCTATAGTCTGGTATATAACTTCCACATCGGCAAAAATTTGCTTAGGCCTTACAATCTCCGAAATCTTTGCAGAAATTTCATCGGCAGTAAACAAGCCGTACAGCTCCTTTACATGGTTTTTGCAATCGGCTGCCGGCTTCAAATCATCCTCTTTACATTTTTCGTACACTTCATTAAGCTTATTTGAAATACTTCGGTCCTTTAGCAAATCTATCAATGCGCGGAAGGCGATAAAGTCATACATCCGGCTCATATCTATACCGTAGCAATCGGGATAGCGTATTTGAGGGGCAGATGAAACGATGATTATCTTCTTAGGGTTTAACCGGTCTAATATAGCGAGTATACTCTTTTGCAGCGTGGTTCCTCTCACAATAGAGTCGTCGATAACCACGAGGGTATCGGTATGTGCATTAATAGACCCATAAGTAATATCATATACATGGCTTACCATTTCATCGCGTGAAGTATCATCGGTGATAAAGGTACGGGCCTTTACATCTTTTACAGCTATCTTCTCAATGCGGGGGTGCAATGCCAGCAATTTATCCAGCTCCGCGGGTGTCATGTCTTTCTCCTCTAAAATCCGCTTTTGCTTATGCTGTTTCAAATGCTCTTCCATCCCCTCCATCAAACCATAAAATGCAACTTCGGCGGTGTTGGGAATAAAAGAGAAAACAGTGTTTTCGAAATCGCCGCCGATAGTATCCAGTATTCTTTTGCTAAGCTGAGTGCCTAGTTTTTTCCGCTCGCTGTAAATTTCTTTATCGGTACCGCGGCTAAAGTAAATACGCTCGAAGCTGCATGAACGTTTTTCGCCGGGGTCGCGCACGAGGTCGTGCTTAACGCGGCCATCCTTTTTAATTACCAAGGCATGGCCCGGCTTTACTTCGTGTATCTTTTCGAAAGGGACATTAAACGTAGTTTGAATAGCAGGGCGTTCTGATGCCACTACCACTACTTCATCATCGTAATAATAATATGCGGGGCGGATACCGTTGGGGTCGCGCAATACAAAAGCATCGCCGTGACCAAACATACCAGCCATGGCATAGCCACCATCGAAATCTTTAGCCGAACGTGAAAGGATGCGGCGCACGCTTAATTCCTTTACTATAAAATCAGTAATCTGGCTGTTGCCATAGCCCTGGTCTTTATACTTGTCAAAAATTTTCTGTACTTCATCATCCAGAAAATGGCCTATTTTTTCCATTACCGTAATGGTATCGCTACGCTCGCGCGGGTGCTGGCCCAGGGTAATAAGCATATCAAACTGCTCCTGAACATTGGTCATGTTGAAGTTACCAGCCAGTACAAGATTACGGGTCATCCAATTGTTTTCGCGTATAAATGGATGGCAGTAGCTATCTGAATTGCGGCCATACGTGCCATAGCGCAAGTGCCCGAGCAACAACTCGCCTATAAACGGGCTGTTACGCTTATACCAATCAGCTTCAGCTTCGGGGTTATCCAGTGGTTTTCTATCCTTGGGAAAGGTGTCGAAAATCTGGCTAAACACATCAACAATTGCCTGGTTAGTGGTGCTGCGCACGCGGTTAATAAAATGGCTGCCGGGGTGTGGGTCGAGTTTAATTACTGCTGCACCTGCGCCGTCCTGCCCCCGATTATGTTGCTTTTCCATAAGCAGGTATAGCTTGTTAAGGCCGTACGCTACAGTTCTGTATTTTTCAACATAGTATTCGATTGGTTTGAGCAGTCGGATGAGGGCTATGCCGCACTCGTGTTTTATTGGATCGCTCATAAAGAGGATGCAAATGTATTCTTTTTGATTACATAAAATACCGGAGTGCGCAACCGGTGAATAACTATCGGGTCAAAAATTGTTAATGCAAAAGAATGCACAATTATATATCAGTCGATTTTGGCGATTTATAACCTTTTGTGTAAACCCCTTACATAGCCTAATTTGTTACCAATGAATACTTTGCGCAAAAGCAATGTAAACACCCTGATGTAAATCCCCTTTGCAACTACTTCATAATCAGCAATTTGAAAAAATGAGTATTTGTCTCTCCTCAAAAAAAGTTACAACAAATTGATTACAAGGCAATTAAAAATAAAAAGAATTGTATTTTTTGAAAATACCAAGCATAGATGAATGCCTTTTGCTGAGAATGACACTGTCAAATCGTTATTAAAAAGCCTGATTTTTTAATCCTGAGGAGTTTTGTGCCGTTGAACCGGGATAACCTATTGCTTCAAACGTGGGTCCATGGCATCGGTAAGGCCATCGCCGATAAGGTTGAATGTAGTAACTGTGATGAAGATGGCAAAGCCGGGGAATATAGCCAGCCACCATGCCTGCGGTATCTGGCGGGCGTATGATAATAGCTGCCCCCAGGTTACCGTATCGGCAGGGCCAAGACCCAGGAACGATAGTGTAGACTCGGTAAGTATAGCTCCTGCAATACCAAACGCGATAGATATAAGCACCGGCGAAAGTGCATTGGGTATAGCGTGGCGGAACAGGATGTGTGCGTTAGAGAAACCCAATGAGTTAGCTGCCTCAATATATTCCAGGTTGCGCACTTTGAGCAGCTCGGCACGGATAAAGCGGGCTATACCTGTCCAACCTGTAAGGCCTATTATACCCATGATAACATACAGGTTAGGCTTACGCACAATTGATATGATAAGTAATATAAGGAACAGGGTAGGTATAGAGTTCAACACCTCTATTACACGCATAATTATTAAGTCGAAGGGCACCGCTACCTGCGTTCCAAAGCCCGGCACTTTTTTAAAGGGTATCACCAGCAGGTTGCCCACTACCATTACCCCTACAAAAATGGCAAGGCTAATGAATAGTTGAAAGAAGCCATCGCCCAGCGATTTGCCCAATGCATCTGTAATATCATACGAGCGTGCTCCAAATGCGTAGAAGAACGCGAAGAATAAGAACAGTAAATTGCCCCATAGCCGAACGCGTGATACCTGAAAATTTTCATCGCCATAAAAACCGGCTAAAGAACCTAACAGGATACCTATAAGCGAAGCGATGAGCATAGATACAATACCCACGGTCATGGCTATTTTAGTGCCGTGTATCATGCCTGATAATACATCGCGGCCAAGTTCATCGGTACCAAACCAGTGTTTCCATCTGGCCGAAGGCACTACCTGCTCATCGAAAGGGCCTTTAGAGTGGATGTTATCATTATCCTGGTTCATAGGCAGATACGGCACCGGTGGAAACACAGCCATATCGTATTGCAGGGTTTTCCAGTCAACATTTTGAAACTGCGGTTGAAACTGGCCGATGCCAAAACCCACAGCCACTTCTTTTAATACAGGAAAGTAAGTTTCACCCTGGTACTTACATACCAGC
>DATGXP010000163.1:0-3559 GCA_035298845.1 Chitinophagales bacterium | reverse complement strand
GCCTATATCAAAGGTTTTAAATTTTTCGTGCGATGTAAACGAAAGCGAATCGGGCAGGTATTCGTAGCCGGCAATTTTCACGTGTTCGCTCGCGGCGGTACGTATATTTATTTGTGGCCCCAGGGCTACAAACATTTTTGCCGTATGCCCAAAGCCGCTGGTCCACTTGGCCATTATAGGTATTTGTATATACTGTAGTTTTATTTCGCGCTTCACGTTTACGCGCGTGTACGAATCGCCAAAGGTGCCTTCTGGTATTGTAGCTGGACCTATAAAGTTGTCTTCGTATTTCTGGCCTGCTGTGCCGTAGCGCACCTCGGCCTGTATGCCCCATTGGGGTTCAAAATTGTAGCCCACTACCACGCCGCCGTTGCCACCATAGGTAAACCGGTAATCCATTTCTGATACACGCACATAAGGCTCTTTAAAAGGTGCCAGCGTGCCATAGTTATTCTGGGTATAAATAAAATCGCCGGTAAAGGCCGCCGCCACACCCAAATGAAAACCCTTTTGGGCAAAGCCGCTAAATGACAATACTATGACAAAACCAAGTAGAATATACTTCTTCATATTTTAGCTTTATGTTGCAAAGGTCTTAATTTATACAGAACTATCCATGAATATAGCTTTTCGGGTTAAAAAATACATAAGCTATTTGGTAAATGCAAAAACAAAATATTACCTGCATTCGCCATTTGTATACGAATTTTACCTGAACGTGCTGGAGGGGCCCTCACCGCGTGGGCTTGAACCCGTTATTGCATTAAGGCAGCAACTAAAAAATAATGATACCGCTATTGAAATAGAAGATTTTGGTACAGGTAATAAGCACAGCCGGCCGCTGGCAAATATAGAGAGGAATGTTTCTATAAAACATAAGTATGGGTTGTTGCTCAACCGGTTGGTGCAGTATTTCAGGCCGCTTACTATTGTTGAAATAGGTACCTCAATAGGCTTAAGCTCATCTTACATGGCATTGGCCGATACCAAGGTAAAGATAGTTACGCTTGAAGGCTCATCTGCCATTGCGGGTTTTGCCAGACAAAATCATCAGCAATTAAAAATTGATAACGTAGATATTATTACAGGTAATTTCAGTAATACGTTATACCCTGCACTTGATTCTTTATCTTCTCTAGACCTTGTTTTTTTCGATGGCAACCACACAAAAGAGGCTACTCTGGAATACTTTAACCTATGCCTGGCGAAAGCTAATGAGCAAACTGTTTTTGTTTTCGATGATATTTATTGGAGCGAAGGAATGTGCAGCGCCTGGCAGGAAATTAAACAGCATCCGCGCGTAAGACTTACTATAGATGTATATCAGTTTGGTATTTGCTTCTTCAACAAAGAAAAACTGGCTAAAGAAGATTTTGTGCTGTTGTATTAATACTACTTTATCAAGCCGCTCTTCAGCCCATACTTATTGTACTGGGCCACTATGGTCTTAGTTATCTCGTAATCGGTATTATACTTTAAGAAATCTATAGGCAGGTTACAAAAATCTATAAAGGCATCATAGTGTTTTTCAGGCAGGTCTATAAGGCCGTTTTCGTTGTAAAAGTCTAGTAGCGATACAAATACCTTGCGCTCTTCATTAGCTACTATCTGCTTTTTTAGTTTCTCGCGCTCTTTGGCTTTGCCGCTTAGCATTTCGTACATAGCGCTTATAGGGCTGGTAATTACAATATCGGGGCGGTCCAGTTCTTTGGGGGTAATGCCTAACTTCTTTCTGTCGGCTTCAATTTCTTCAAGGCTTTTGGGCGCTTTAATAATTACAGCCTGGCTCAAACCAGTAGAGAGAGGCTCCAGCCCCAGATGCAATATGAAAACGTTTCCTTTGGTAGAATCGGCTACCGAAAATTTAGCTGTGCGGTAACCTGGCAAAAAAAGAAAAAGCGTATCGGTGCGGTTAATAGTGGTTTCAAAATAGCCTTTGCTATCGGTAGCCACCGTAGCGCTCGATTTTGGATTTACTATGCTCACTCCCGATACGGCCCGCATGGTATAGCTATCGTGCACGCTGCCCTGTAGCCGCACGGTATCGCGTTGTGCCATGGCAGTGCCACCTACATGCAGTAGTATAAAAGCGATAATAGCTGTGGCAAGCCTCATGGGGCGAATATAATTAACTAACTAACCGACCCTACAAACGCCCGAAGGTTTAAATTAGTATGTGGATTAAAAAACGTTAAGATGGAACTGAAAATAAGGAAGGTGAAGGTAGAAGATATTGCGGCCCTGGTGGAATTGACCCAACAATGGGGTTATGAAACTACGGCACTAGAGATAGCCGCTAACCTTAACCGGATAGAGCAGGCTAATAACGCTGAAGTATTTATAGCCGAAGCTGATAGTAAAGCGGTGGGCCGCATATTTGTGCGCGAGCACTTAACCCTGGGCACTGCCCCCTTTGCTGAGATACACGACCTGGTGGTACATACTGATTACCGCAAGCGAGGCATAGGCCGCTTACTAATAGAAGCTGTAAAGGAGTGGAGCCGCGAAAAAGGAATCGCGTTAGTGCGCTTGCGTACCAATGTAAACCGCGAGGAGGCGAATGTGTTCTATCCGCACATTGGGTTTACACTGCAAAAGGTGCAGAACGTATATGATATAAACTTATAGGGTTTCTGTAAAATCTTTAATAGCTGTATATACTTCCCGCAGGTCAGCATCGCTAATGCAGTATGGTGGAAGTATATAAATTACATTGCCCAGCGGGCGAAGGATGATTTTCCTATCTATAAAATACCGGTAAGCTTTATCACGTATGTTATTCAGGTAGCCGGTGGCATCGCCGGTTTGTAACTCAAGGGCAATGATGGTCCCCTGCTGTCTGATTTCTTTAACAGCCTTGATACCTTTCATGCTTTCAGCAAATTGGGTATGTTGCTTTTCTATGCGCGCCATGTGCAGCAGGGTGTCCTCCTGTTCAAATACTTCCAGGCTGGCTATAGAAGCAGCACAACCCAGCGGGTTGGCTGTGTAACTATGCCCGTGGAAAAGCATTTTAACCCTCTCTTCAGATAGGAACGCATTATACACTTCACTGGTGCAGGTAGTAGCTGCAAACGGCAGAAAACCCCCAGTAATGCCTTTGCTTAGGCAAATAATATCCGGCTTGTTTGCGCAATGGTCTACTGCCAGAAATTTACCGGTCCTTCCAAACCCTGTCATTACCTCATCTGATATGGTAAGCACATTGTGCTCTCTGCACATGGCTATCAGCTTATTCAGCAACTCTGCCTTGTACATCAGCATACCGGCGCTGCCCAACACCAATGGCTCAAAAATAAAAGCAGCTATATCTCTTTTTGATGTAAGCAGTGTATGCAGTTGTTCCAGTATCTCCGTTTCGTTGGTGTAGTTGGGCGTATCTATAAACTCAACATCAAACAATAGCTTTTGAAAGGGATCGGTAAATACTCCGCGCGCACTCACGCTCATGCTGCCAAAGGTATCACCATGGTACGCATCGCGGAAGCAGATTATTTTCTTGCGGTCTTCACCTTTGTTGCCCCAGTATTGCAGCGCCATTTTAATGGCCACCTCTACC
>DATGXP010000162.1:0-1916 GCA_035298845.1 Chitinophagales bacterium | reverse complement strand
GGTAGAGTGGTATGCAGATTCTACCGTAGCCAATTGGCTGATAGGGGAGGATATAGGTGCGCCCTTTCGCAGTATGAGCAACCCCAATACCTATGGCGACCCCGATACATATGGAGGCACCAACTGGTATACCGGCACCGGTGATAATGGCGGGGTGCATATAAACAGCGGGGTGCAAAACCATTGGTATTACCGATTGTCGGTAGGTGGCACCGGCACCAATGATATTGGCAATGCTTATAACGTAACAGCTATTGGCCGCAATAAGGCCACACGCATAGCCTGGCGCAACGATGTGGTGTACCTGACCAGCACAAGCGACTATGCCGATGCACGGTTTTATGCTATTCAATCGGCTAATGATTTGTATGGTGTATGCTCGCAGGAAGCCATCTCTACCACCCGCGCGTGGTATGCGGTGGGTGTAGGCCCCGATTTTGTATACGGTACGGATGCGCAATTTACAGCATCACCGGTATCGGGTTGCACCGCGCCGTTTACCGTTACCTTTAATAACACCAGTACCAATGCATCGGCTTATAGCTGGACCTTTGGCGATGGCGGCACCAGCACCGCGCTAAGCCCTACCTATACTTACAATGCATTGGGCACTTACACGGTAAAGCTGGTTACAAGCGGCTCGTGCGGGGTAGATAGCCTGCTACGCACCAACTACATCAGCGTAAGTACCAGTAACCCTTGTGTGGTTATTATGCCGGTATCCGGTACTTACCAGACACAAACAGCATGCACCGGTACTATTTATGACAACGGCGGTACGGCTAACTATACCGATAACACTAACAGTGTAGTTACCATTGCACCCACCGGCGCATCGCAGGTAAGACTGCACTTTACGCAGTTTAATATGGAGAACACGTATGACTTTGTGTACGTGTATGATGGCCCCACTACCGCCAGCCCTGTTATTGCCAGTTTTACCGGCACTACTATACCGGCAGATGTAGTGTCAAGCGGCTCATCGATTACCATCCGCCAATACAGCGACCAAAGCGTAGTAGCGGCTGGTTTTACTATTCAGTGGACTTGTATAAACCCCAACGCGCCACCTACCGCTAACTTTAAAGCCGATGTAACACAAAGCTGCAGCGGTGGTGTAAAATTTACCGACCTTACAGTGGGCGGCCCCAATGCCTGGCTGTGGAACTTTGGTGATGGAGCAACCTCTACACAGCAACACCCTATACATAACTACCTTACCAACGGTACGTTCACTGTATCGCTGCAGGCTACCAATAATTTTGGCAACAACACTGCTACCAAAACAAATTACATTACCATAACCAAACCTGCAGGGCCTGCCGCTACCGGTGGGTCTAATTGCGGGCCGCAGGCGTTTACACTTAGTACAGCAAGTGCCAATCCGGTTACCTGGTTTGATAGTGCAGGCAATGTGGTCTCGGCTGCTAACCCCTTTACCACACCGGTGCTGAATAATACTACTGTCTACTACGTGCAGGACACACAGCCGCAGCCTATTTATAAAGTTGGTCCGCTGAGTAATGCTATAGGCAGCGGCAGCAACTACAACAGCAACCAAACAAGGGCGCTTCGCTTCAGGGTGTTTAAAAAATCGAAACTGGTAAGCGTGTTGGTATATGCGCAAGGCGATGGTTACCGTACCGTGCAGCACCGCGACTCTCTGGGCGGCGTTATTACCAACAAAACAATTTTTATACCCAATGGCAGCAGCCGTATAACACTTAACTTGGACCTGGTACCCGGCACTTATGAACTTGGCCTGCGCGATACCATGAACCTGTACCGCAACAGCACCGGTGCAGTTTACCCGTATAACGATGCCAACGGCATAGTAAGTATCTATGGTAACAACGCCGCTAACTCGGCCACCTACTACTATTATTTTTACGACTGGGAAGTAAAAGAGGCCGATT
>DATGXP010000161.1:0-2113 GCA_035298845.1 Chitinophagales bacterium | reverse complement strand
GTATTTAGTAACGATGAATTTATTTAGTGGCAGTTTGTTCGCTTAACTTAATCAGGGCAAAAATTGAGTAGTTCACAATGTCGCGGTAACCTGCATCTATTCCTTCGCTAATCAGGGTTTTGCCTTTGTTATCTTCTATTTGTTTTATGCGCAATAGCTTCATCAGTATCAAATCGGTAAAGCTGCTAACCCGCATATCGCGCCAGGCCTCGCCGTAATCATGGTTTTTGGCCATCATCAGGTCTTTAATTTCGGCTACCTGCTTTTCGTAATACAACAGCGCTTCGGTGGGCGGCAATTCAATACGCTTATCGTCTTTAAGCTCCATTTGAATCAGGCCCATAATGGCGTAATTGATAAGCCCGATAAACTCATCGCGCTCGTCTTCGTCTACCATGCGGGTTTCTGCTTCTTCTATAGTTTGTATGCGCTGGGCTTTTATAAACAGTTGGTCGGTAAGCGACTTAGGGCGCAGCACGCGCCAACTGGTGCCGTAATCGTGGGTCTTTTTCTCAAAAATGCTGCGGCATTTTTTTATCTGCTCGTCAAATTGTGCCGGTGTATTGGTAGCCATCGGTTCAAAAATAAAAATGAATGATAGATTTGGACAGGAATTTACTGACACATGGTGCTGTTTTGCATCAATTAACGCATGACTATAAATATTAAAGGCCGCCTGCTCGATCTTTCTAAGCCCATAGTAATGGGCATACTGAACGTAACGCCCGATTCGTTTTACGACGGGGGAAAGTTGACAGGTACAGATGCTCTGCTGCAACAGGCAGAGAAGATGTTGCGCGAAGGCGCTACCATTCTTGATATAGGTGGAATGAGTTCGCGCCCCGGTGCAGAGATAATAGGAGAGGATGAAGAATTAGAGCGGGTGCTGCCAGCTGTAAAAGCTATCGTGGCCAATTTTCCCGATGCCATAATATCTATAGATACCATCCGGGCTAAAGTAGCATGGCAGGCAATACAGGCCGGAGCTCATATCGTTAACGATATTTCGGCAGGCAGGCTCGATGATAGAATGATTGAAACAGTAGCTACCGCGCTTGTCCCTTACGTAATTATGCACATGCAGGGTTTGCCGCACACTATGCAGCAAAACCCGGAGTATGCCAATGTAACTACTGAGGTGATGGACTTTTTAGCCGAAAGAATTGCTGTTTGCCAAAAGGCCGGTATTACCGATATAATACTGGACCCCGGCTTTGGCTTTGGCAAATCGGTTGAGCATAACTACACTTTGTTGCGCAACCTTAAATACTTTGCCAACCTCAACCTGCCGGTACTGGCAGGTGTTTCGCGCAAATCAATGATATGCAAGCCACTAGGCGTAAACCCCGATAAAGCCCTTAATGGCACCACTGCTGCTAACACTATCGCATTGCTTAACGGCGCCAGCATTCTGCGCGTACATGATGTGAAAGAAGCAATGGAGGCGATAAAAATTGTTGAAAGCTTAATGTTATAGTCTGCTTCCGATACAAAAAATCTGTATATTTAGCATCCTCTTAATTGGATGAAGACACTATTGGTATTTTTTATTGGCTTTTTATTAGTCTGCCCCTGGGTTGGTGCTACTACCCATGTAATTTACTTTGCTTACCCATCGTATAGCCCGTCAGGGCTAAGCGTATATGTTGGCGATACTATTGTTTGGAAGGGCGATTTTGCAAAGTTTCCTATCAGCGCAACTTCTTTACCGGCCGGCGCTTCTTCCTTTGCTAAGCAGGATGGCGACAGCTTTACTTACGTCGTGCAGTTTGCCGGCAGTTATAAATACCAGTGTGATACATACAAGCAGGATAAGATGATTGGCTACTTTGTAGCCACAGTAGAAGATAAAACACAAAAGCGGGACGAAAACTCGATGGTGTATATCAATTACTTCAGCCATGCTTTTCATTTGGTTACACCCGATGTTATTCCGCACAATAACTATGTAATTACAATAGCCAAAGTTAACGGCGAGGTTATTTATAAAGGTGAACTGAAACCGGACGAAAAGGATAAATGGATAGCTACCGAGCACTTTGCCCCCGGCACCTACCTGCTAACAGCTACCGATGGCACTCATAGCTTTGGTAGAAAGTTTACGAAGTAAGAA
>DATGXP010000160.1:0-4125 GCA_035298845.1 Chitinophagales bacterium | reverse complement strand
GAATACCGGTGCGAAAAAAATGCTTTCCGCGGGTTATTCGATGATCAGAAATACCTGGACCTGGTACCGGTAATAGATAAAGGCGCGCACATACTAAGGCACCAGGGCTGCAATGTAGCCGGCTGGAATACCGAACTATGTGAACGAAAGCTGGTAAACAATGAAGTGCGGATAAACGGCGAATACCCGGTTGTGTTTGTACACTACAATGCATTTACCATTCGCACTATTGCCGAAGGCCACGACGACTTACTGGTGCCGTTTTACAACACCTATACAAACACCCTGAAAAAATACAAACCGGAATTAAATACGAACGAATTATTAAGTGCGGTGCCTGTGCTCGAGAAAATTAAATATTACATCTGGAAACAGGCGACCCAATTGGGATTTTAAAACAATGGCAAAACAGAAAACGGAAAAACCAAAGGCCGCACCGGCTAAGCAGAGCATAACCATTGCCCTGCCACCTGCCCAACGCATGTATGCAATCGTAATTTTTGCATTTAGCTTTTTGCTGTATTTCAACTCCATTTTCAACAGTTACAATATGGATGATGAACTGGTGACACAAAACCACCGGTTAACAGCCAAGGGCATAAGCGCCATACCCGAAATTTTTTCATCGCCTTATTACGAAGATAAATCAGGCTACAAATACGAATACCGCCCCCTGGTGCTGGTAAGTTTTGCCATAGAGCATTCGCTGTTTGGCGAGCATGCCTGGCTGAGCCATTTTATAAATGTATTGCTATACAGCCTGATGTGCCTGCTGCTGTTTTACGTATTGAAAGCACTGCTGAATACCTACAGCATTGTTTTCCCTTTTTTAATCACCATGATTTTTGCCGCCCATCCGGTACATGCCGAGGTAGCCGCCAGCATTAAAAACCGTGATGAAATACTTGCTCTTACATTTGGCTTGCTAAGCCTGTGGGCTGCAGTACGATATGTAAATAATAAAAAATGGTGGTACCTGCTACCGGTTGCAGGCTTCTTTTTATTGGGACTGCTATCTAAAACCACCACCATTACCTTTGTGTTGCTCATACCACTGCTGCTTGTATTGCTTACCGGTGCATCTTTTGCCCAGCTGATGCTACTAACAACCATATTGGTTATACCTGCGGTTTTGTTTGCCCGCCTGTATTCGGTAGCACAGCAAATAGCGTTTGTGTTACTGATATTCATATCATCGACTGTTCTCTATTTGCTAAAACATCGCAGTGCATTTTTTACGGCCTTAAAAGAATACACAACACAGTTTTCAAATTCGATTGAAAATAAAACGGAGGATACAGCAACTTTAGATTTTGCCGATTATAGTTTTTACAAAAACAAATCGCGCACCGGTACCTGGATAATGGGTATGCTGATTTGCGTTGAGCTTTCGGTAGCCGGGCTATACTACGGCAGCATGCTATTAACCTGTATACCTCTTTTGGTGCTCAGCTTGCTTTTTGTTTCGGTACGCAGCGAAGTTAAGCTGCTGCTTATTACCCCTATTTCGCTTATTGCAGTGCTTACCCTGCCGTTTTTCCCCAACGGCAACATGATTACTGAAAGTGCCTTGATTGTTTTTCTGGCTACTATAATTTTAAACGGCAGCAAACCTTTTAAGGCAGTAGCTATTGTAAACTATATTGTTTATGCTATTGTGGTTGTTACAGTAAAACAATCGGCCTTCTTTCTTATAATGCTAGCTTTGCTTGGCTTTGTGAATAAACGCACGGTACTTTTAAGCGCTGCCATACTAGTTGTTTCATTCGGCTTTTATATCAAATCGCTGCTTGCGTTTTTGGGTCACCACAAGGTGTTTACCCTGGCTTTATTTGCATCGCCGGTTATTTATGCTGGAGCGCTTGCCATCTGGCAAAACAAAAGCGTTTTAGCTCGCAACGTGGCGGTTATACTTCTACCTGTATTTTCGGTTATCTACTTTGTACTATTACCGCCCCAGCAAAAAAGCATTTGGTATAACCTGCAAAACAACTATGTAGCATTAAACCATACCAAACCAGCCGACCTTACACCCGTGCAGGCAGTAAGACCCCTGAACTATATGGAGCTACCGGTAACCGATAAAGACCCTCTACCGGTACAGGTAGGCACGGCCATGCTTATACTGGGCAAGTACCTTAAGCTTATTATCATTCCATATCCTTTAAGTTTTTACTATGGCTACGCAGTAATAAGCCCTACCAATATTTCCGACCCGTTCCCCTTATTTTCAGTAGCCATACATATCATCCTTTTACTGTTGGCACTTTTTTATTTCCGCAAAGAGCCGCTTCTGGCTGCCGGGTTGTTGGTGTACCTTATATCCATTTCTGTTTTCTCTAACCTGGTAATACCCATACCGGGCATGATGGGCGACCGGTTCCTGCTTATCCCCTCTATCGGGTTCTGCCTGCTGATTGGCTTTGCCCTCTCTAAAATTTTTAAACAGGATTTTATTACACCTAACCTTAGTTGGAAAACCCTGCAAAAGCCTTTGCAGATTTCGCTGGTGCTTATCCTTTCATCGTATTCGCTGCTTACGGTGGCGCGTAATTTTAACTGGAAAGACCGGGTTACGCTTTTCAGGCATGATATTACCTCGGTAGAAAACTCGGCGCAGGCGCAAAACCTGCTTGGCCTTCATTTGTTTATAGCCTCTAACGAAACCACCGACCCGGTAAAAAAGCAACAGCTGCGCGAAGAAGCCCTGCCACACCTTAAGCGCGCCATTGAGATATACCCAAAATTTTTGAACGCTTCATTTGACTACGCACGTTTGCTGGAGGCCATGGGCCGCTATGATGAAGCGGTGGCTGCTTATCAAAAAACGGCACTGATAGATTCTAATTTTACGGTGCCTTATTTTAGCATGGGCATCGTTTACCAAAACCAGGGCAAATTCCAGCAGGCTGCCGATAGCTACGAAAAATACCTGCTTAACCACCCTAAGCAGATGGATGTGTACGCCAACCTTAGCTACGCCTATTATAAAATGGAGCAATACGATAAATCGATAGAAGTAAACCGCCGGGCATTGGTAGCACAGCCGGGTGGTTTTGACCCTACTGTAAACATTGCCAAAACCTACCTGAAAATGAGGCAGGATGACAGCGCCCTCTACTATTTTGAAGCAGCACAGCGCATAAACC
This sequence comes from Chitinophagales bacterium, assembly GCA_035298845.1. GTDB lineage: Bacteria > Bacteroidota > Bacteroidia > Chitinophagales > LD1 > Bog-950. The sequence goes on along the minus strand of DATGXP010000160.1, from coordinate 976 downwards.
CCGGCGATGGCAATGTGGCGCAGTTTATAAATAAGCTAAAGTCCGTTAAACAGCCATAGGCAAAAGCCCGCACAATTTTTATTTTCGTGCCATGCAAGAGATTTTTGATAAAGCCAATACTGTATTACAAGAGATAAACACCGCGGCCCCTGCTAATGCCGATGAGTTAGAGCAATTCCGTATTAAATACCTGGGCACCAAAAGTGTGCTTAAAGATTTGTTTGGCGCCATGGGCCAGCTGCCCGGCGAGCGCAAAAAAGAATACGGCCAGCTGATGAATACGCTTAAGGCCACTGCCGAAGCTAAACTGGAAGAGCTAAAAGCAGGTTTTGAAAGCGGCAAGCAAACTACTAAAGAGATACCCGACCTTACAGCACCGGGTTACGATATACCGGTAGGCACCCGCCACCCGCTGGCCATAGTACGCAACAAAATGATTGAAATTTTCTCGCGCATTGGTTTTGTAGTAGCCGAAGGACCCGAGATAGAAGACGACTGGCACAACTTTACGGCGCTTAATACCCCGCAGGACCACCCTGCGCGCGATATGCAGGATACCTTCTTTTTGAGCGAGGATAAAAACCAGTTGCTTCGCACACACACCTCATCGGTGCAGATACGCAAAATGGAAACCGAGAAGCCACCCTTGCGCTATATCTTCCCCGGCCGCGTGTTCCGCAACGAAACCATATCGGCGCGTGCGCACTGCACCTTCCACCAGGTAGAGGGATTATATATAGATGAGAATGTATCGTTTGCCGACCTGAAACAGAACATGCTATACTTTGCGCAAGAGATGTTTGGCCGCAATGTAGAGATACGTTTCCGCCCCTCGTTTTTTCCGTTTACCGAGCCAAGTGCCGAAATGGATATTACCTGCACCATCTGCAACCAAAAGGGCTGCCCTGTATGCAAGTATAGCGGCTGGGTAGAGATTGGCGGCTGCGGCATGGTAGACCCTGCCGTGCTGGAAAAC
>DATGXP010000159.1:0-1769 GCA_035298845.1 Chitinophagales bacterium | reverse complement strand
GAAGGTAGCCGGGCGGTTTTTCTCCAGACCAAAGTGGCCCACCCATGCAAAACCATAACCTGCCAATGGCATGCCCAATAGCCACCAGGCATTTTTTGTAACAATCGCAGTTATAAAAAAGCCGATAACGATGCCGGTACCAATAAAATGCAGGGCCCGGTTCACGGGGCGGGCGTGTTCGGTAAGGTAGTAGGGGTAAAAATCCCAAAAGGTTTTGTATTCTTTATCGGTGCTCATGCTATTCTGTTTTATGCGAATATAAATAAGTAGTTCAAGAATAGTGGGCCAGTGGCTATTTTTGAAAAATGGTATACCCCCCTCTAATCTAGTTGCCTGTTTTTAAGTATGTTACGTTTGCAAGTGGTATACCCCCACCCAGGTTTAGCACATTAAAATTTTACCCAAAAGGGAATATCATTTTTCGGGGTAGCGTGGTGTGGGTTCAAATATGCAAAGGGCTTTTTATGTAACTTTTTAGCACATATCCGGAGTGCTAAAAAAATATTTTCGAAAGGACATGTTGCTTTTTCCAAAAATTGCGTTTTACTTTGCAATACAAAGCACTTTTAATAAATGGAAAATCCAACAGAACAATTAGAGCACATTAAGGAGATACGGAGTATGATGGAACGCTCATCGCGGTTTATATCGCTTAGCGGCTTATCGGGAGTATCAGCAGGCTTTTGTGCTTTGGCAGGGGTGGGCGCCTTTTATGTTTTTCAAAATTCGAATGTGAATTATGGCTATAGCCGTATGTTTCACGATTTTCCGGCCAGCATCAATATGGATTTTATACGCTTTTGTATTATAGATGCTGCCCTAATACTTGTTTGTTCTTTACTGTCAGCCATTTTTTTTACCACGCGCCATGCCAAAAGCAAGGGACAAACTATATGGGATGCCAGTGCCCGCCGATTGATTATAAACCTTGCTATTCCGCTGGTAGCCGGTGGCCTGTATTGCCTGGTGCTGCTTAACTACCGGTTGATAGGTTTGATAGCGCCTACCACTTTAATATTTTATGGTATAGCCCTGGTAAGCGCCAGCAAATACACACTCGATGAAATACGCTGGCTGGGTATTTCAGAAATTGTATTGGGTTTGATTAACTGCATCTATATTGGCTACGGTGTAACTTTCTGGGCTATAGGTTTTGGTGTGTTGCATATCATTTACGGGCTAGTGATGTATGTTCGCTACGAGGCTAAACCGCAGGAGAAAAAGTACTGGTAACAAAATGGTAGAGCGTAAATTTTATATAGAAACCGGTATTGGTAAAAATGAACTTGCCGATTACCTGATTGGCATACTGCACGATGCACGGGCTACAACGTTCAGGTATATAAAAGGCATTACGCAACATGAGCTTGACTGGCAGCCTTACCCCGGATGGAACACTGTAGGTGCATTGCTTTCGCATATTATTGCAGGCGATTATTTTTTTAAGCTCTATTTTATAGATGGGCGGGAGATGACAGCTGAAGAAGAAAAGGCGCTTTTACCGGGGCTTGACCTTGGTGAGCACGTGGAGCAGCTAAAAGGCAAAACACCGGAGTATTATATTGAAGAGTTGGAGAAATCCTTTGACTACCTGAAGGCTGCGATAAAAGAATTATCGCGCGAACAATTGCTGGAAAGAAGATATGATATTTATGATAAAGTAAATGGCAGCGACCTGGCCTGGACACTTTACCACAATGCAGAAGATGAGGTACATCACCGCGGACAGATATCTATACTGCGCAAGCTTTATAAACAAATGGGAGAAC
>DATGXP010000158.1:0-1971 GCA_035298845.1 Chitinophagales bacterium | reverse complement strand
CGGGCCGTAGCAGCCAATACCACTTTATCAAATATTATCTTCGCCTGTTTAGGGTTTTCTTCAAGATAGTGTTCCAGCACTTCGCCAAAAATCTGCTCTACGGCACCGGCTACTTCGTTATTACCTAATTTGGTTTTGGTCTGGCCTTCAAACTGAGGCTCAGGCACCTTAACCGATACAATAGCGGTCAAACCTTCGCGGAAGTCATCGCCCACTATCTCCACTTTCAGCTTTTCAAACAGCTTGTTTTTTTCGCCAAAAGATTTGAAAGTACGGGTAAGCGCGCGGCGGAAACCCGCAACGTGCGTACCACCCTCTATGGTGTTAATGTTGTTTACGTAGCTGTGTACGTTTTCGCCATACGTAGTGTTGTATTGCAGGGCTACTTCTACCGCAATGTTATCGCGGCTGCCTTCTACCCAAATAGGCACCGGTATTAGTGGCTCGCGCGTGCTATCCAGGTATTTTACAAACTCAACCAAACCGCCTTCGCTGTAAAAGTGCAGGTGGTTAAAATTACCTTCCTCATCTTTTTCGCGCTCATCTACTATATCCAGGTGTATACCCTTGTTCAAAAACGCCAATTCGCGCAAGCGGGCTGCCAGTGTATCAAAGCTATAAAGGGTAGTAGTAAAAATAGTAGCATCCGGCTGAAAGGTAACCTTGGTACCTCTGTCTTCGGTAGTGCCAATTTCTTTTACAGGGGCCAGTGGCTTGCCTTCGCTGTACTGCTGCTGGTATATTTTACCATTGCGGTGCACCTCGGCCGTAAGCAGGGTAGATAGTGCGTTTACGCACGATACACCCACCCCGTGCAAACCGCCCGAAACCTTGTAGCTGTCTTTATCAAACTTACCACCGGCGTGCAGCACGGTCATAACCACCTGCAGGGCGCTTACGCCTTCTTTTTCGTGTATGTCTACAGGTATACCGCGGCCATCATCCTTTACGGTTATAGAGTTACCCTCGTGTATCGTTACATAAATGTTTTTGCAATGTCCGGCCAGTGCCTCATCTATCGAGTTATCTACTACTTCGTAAACAAGGTGGTGAAGTCCCTTTACACCCGTATCGCCAATATACATAGCGGGGCGCTTGCGCACTGCTTCTAACCCTTCTAATACCTGTATACTATTAGCTGAATATTCCTGCTTCTTTTTTGGTTCTTCCATACTTTGTTCGGCTGTTCCTTCGCTCATATTTTTCTGTTTAAAAAATGGATTGTGCGGCCCTTTAAAAGGGGCGGACGCGAATCTAATAAAATTGGGCCGCCTAACCTCTTTTTGCAGCTTATTTTATCCCCAATTTTTGTTAGATGTTGATAGCTTTTTTTTACCCGAAAAGCACCGCTATTTTAACGTTTGCTAGTGCCTTTTTAAGAGTTGTGAGCGCAATGTATTTTTGCATTTAAGTCCTCTTTAGGGGATTTAGGGGTTATGCAACCTCATTTGCCAAAATTGCCACTTTAACAAAGGCTTAATACAGCTTTTTCCTAATTTAAATGCCTTTAATATATTTACGCAGCACTAACTAAAATTTTCAACCCTATGCCTCATTTATACTTCGCCCTAAGAAGATGGACTATTGCGCTTTTCCTTATCGGCTTTACAGCCTCACAATCTGTTTGGGCACAAATAAATAATACCCCTTTCGAGCAGGTTTTTGTTGCTACAGGTATAGATAAGGAAACGCTAAAAAGTGCATTCCCTAATTTATACCAGGTGGTTAAAAACAAAGACTATAAAACGGAGGATGTAAACTCTTTTATTAAGTCGCATGGCACCGAGTGGGACGCCTTTACTAATCTTCCCGGCATTAAAAAACTAAACATAGCCTGGGGTACCCTGGGTTTAACCACACCGGAAGCTAAACCGCAGTTTCAGCATTCTATATATCAGTGGTATAAAGCAGCGGGCATTACAGAGGCTAAACGTGCCGAATTGTTCCCTAACTTTCCATTGCCAAATCTTA